>NZ_JABXRT010000009.1:0-206 GCF_014104295.1 Citrobacter sp. RHBSTW-00029 | reverse complement strand
CGCGGTGAAAACTACGCCACCAGCGAGGACCGGCAGGCTACGGAAGAGGCCACTGGCGTGGAAAGTTCCTTCGTGCGTTATGCCGTCGATCGCTATCCGCCGACCCCCGGCGGGCTGTACGGCATGGCAGAGAACGGCTACGAGTGGGTGAGCGACTGGTATGACCCGGACTATTACGCGACATCTCCGCGCCAGGATCCGCAGGG
>NZ_JABXRT010000008.1:0-218 GCF_014104295.1 Citrobacter sp. RHBSTW-00029 | reverse complement strand
AAGCAAAAACCCCGCCGAAGCGGGATTCTATAAAGAGTGAAGCTATCCGATAAGCCGCGTTCTTTTGAGCGTAGTGTCGTGGACAGTCATTCATCTACTCTGTCTCACAAAGCAAAAACCCCGCCGCAGCGGGGTTCTATAAAGAGTGAAGCTGACCGATAAGCCGCGTTCTTTTGAGCATAGCGTCGTGGACAGTCATTCATCTATTCTGTCTCACA
>NZ_JABXRT010000007.1:0-1688 GCF_014104295.1 Citrobacter sp. RHBSTW-00029 | reverse complement strand
ACCGGAAACACCGGTCATCAAAAATAAAAAAACTGGGCAATACCTGAAGGTTCGCCGCGGAGGGGACAATCCTTCTCCCGGGTTTGATGTGGGCCTGACCTTTTTTCGCGGCTATGCCATCAAGGACAAGCCTTACCCCGATGGTACCACCGTACGCTGTGCGGTGAACGCTGCGGAGGCGGTGAAATGAAGGTTGGAAAATATAGCCTGGCGTTGTTGCTGTTGCTGAGCGGTTGCGATAAACCGGAGCCTGCGGCGCAGGATAACGCTGAATTAGCACACTACCTGCAACGCATCACCGGCGATCTGGTGTTTATTCCGGGCGGCACGTTCTGGATGGGGGATTTTTGCTCCCGCACGCACGGTGAGGGCGCGCGCTGTTCTTCGGAAAAAGATACCAAACCCGTGCATGAAGTGGCGCTGAGCAGCTATTCCATCGGTCGTTTCAAGGTGACCCATGAGGATTACGCCTTTTATCTCAAAATGGCGGGATTACCAGCCCAGCAGTTTGATAAAGAATGGCGGAATAAAACGCTGGCGGACATGACCCATTTTAAAAACAGTCCGGCGGTGGTGTCATGGACAGAGGCCGATAATTACTGCCGCTGGCTGAAAAAGAAGACGGGGCTGCCGTTTTCCCTGCCGACGGAAGCGCAGTGGGAGTATGCGGCGCGTGACCGGGGTCAGTATATTCTGGTGGCAACGGATGACGGCGACTGGCGTGAAGATGAGAAAACCGGTCGCGGTGAAAACTACGCCACCAGCGAGGACCGGCAGGCTACGGAAGAGGCCACTGGCGTGGAAAGTTTCTTAGTGCGTTATGCCGTCGATCGCTATCCGCCGACCCCCGGCGGGCTGTACGGCATGGCAGAGAACGGCTACGAGTGGGTGAGCGACTGGTATGACCCGGACTATTACGCGAAATCTCCGCGCCAGGATCCGCAGGGCCCGGAGAAGGGCGTCATCCTGGATGACGATAATGGGCAATATATGAAGGTCCGCCGCGGAGGTGACAATCCTTCTCCCGGGTTTGATGTGGGCCTGACCTTTTTTCGCGGCTATGCCATCAAGGACAAGCCTTACCCCGATGGCACCACCGTCCGCTGTGTGGTGAACGCTGCGGAGGCGGTGAAATGAAGGTCGGAAAATATAGCCTGGCGTTGTTGCTGTTGCTGAGCGGTTGCGATAAACCGGAGCCGGCGGCGCAGGATAACGCTGAATTAGCGCAATATCTGCAACGCATTACCGGCGATCTGGTGTTTATTCCGGGCGGCACATTCTGGATGGGGGATTTTTGCTCCCGCACGCACGGTGAGGGCGCGCGCTGTTCACCGGAAAAAGATACCAAACCCGTGCATGAAGTGACGCTGAGCAGCTATTCCATCGGTCGTTTCAAGGTGACCCATGAGGATTACGCTTTTTATCGGAAAATGGCGGGATTACCGGAGTTACGTTACAAAGATCAATACGATAATAAAACGCTGGCGGACATGACCCATTTTAAAAACAGTCCGGCTGTGGTGTCATGGACAGAGGCCGATAATTACTGCCGCTGGCTGAAAAAGGAGACGGGGCTGCCGTTTTCCCTGCCGACGGAAGCGCAGTGGGAGTATGCGGCGCGTGACCGGGGCCAGTATATTCTGGTGGCAACGGATGACGGCGACTGGCGTGAAGATGAGAAAACCGGG
>NZ_JABXRT010000004.1:0-45125 GCF_014104295.1 Citrobacter sp. RHBSTW-00029 | reverse complement strand
AAGCAAAAACCCCGCCGAAGCGGGATTCTATAAAGAGTGAAGCTGACCGATAAGCCGGGTTCTGTCGTGGACAGTCATTCATCTAGGCCAGCAATCGCTCACTGGCTCAAGCAGCCTACCCGGGTTCAGTACGGGCCGTACCTTGTGAACCCCTATTTGGCCTTGCTCCGGGTGGAGTTTACCGTGCCACGGACTGTTACCAGCCGCGCGGTGCGCTCTTACCGCACCCTTTCACCCTTACCTGATCCCACTTGCGTGGGCCATCGGCGGTTTGCTCTCTGTTGCACTGGTCGTGGGTTTCCCCCCCAGGCGTTACCTGGCACCCTGCCCTATGGAGCCCGGACTTTCCTCCCCTCCGCCCGTCTCCCCCGAAGAGGACGACGACGAAGCGGCGACTGTCTGGTCAGCTTCGGCGCGCAGTATAGAGGGTTCGTGCGCCTTTGTCACCCCGCACTACGCATTCCGATTGCCAGCGTGGCAGCGATATTCCTTGAAGCGCGGTAAATATTATCCGATGCCCCGCGGAAAGCGTCCTCCAGCGTGCCGATCCGGGTTAATACGCTAAACACCGCATCAATGCCATATTGGTGTACCACGTCCACATCGCGTGTCAGGCTACCGGCAATACCAATTACTGGTTTATGGTACTTCTTCGCTACATTTGCCACACCAATCGGCACTTTGCCATGCACACTCTGGCTGTCGATACGTCCCTCACCGGTGACCACCAGCGTACAATCGTGAATATGTTCTTCCAGATTGAGCGCCTGAGTCACAATCTCGATACCACTGCGCAGCTCCGCGCCTAAAAAAGCCATTAACGCGGCCCCCATTCCACCAGCCGCTCCCGCGCCAGGTACGTCTTTCACATCCACCCTGAGCGATTTTTTAATGATATCGGCATAGTGGGAAAGATTGCGGTCCAGCTCGACAATGTGTTCCTCAGTTGCCCCTTTCTGCGGGCCAAAAATGCGCGAAGCGCCAGAATCGCCAATGAGTGGATTGGTCACATCGCAGGCAACACGGATTGAACAGGTTTTTAAGCGCGGATCCAGCCCCGAAACATCGATGGTATTGAGGCAAATCAGGCTACCGCCGCCGTAACCGATTTCAGTACCGTTGGCATCACAGAGTTTTGCTCCCAGTGCCTGCACCATACCCGCGCCGCCGTCATTGGTCGCGCTACCGCCAATGCCGATAATGATACTTTTCGCACCGCTTTCCAGCGCCTGCAAAATCAACTCTCCGGTACCACAAGACGTTGTCACTAATGGATTGCGTTTTTCAGGAGGAACCAACGCCAGGCCGCTGGCTGCAGCCATTTCAATAAACGCGGTTTTACCGTCACCGGACATGCCCCAGCAGGCATTCACTTTTTCACCCAGCGGCCCCGTCACCCACGCGGAATATTCACTCCCTTGCGTGGCGGCAATCATGGCTTCGACCGTTCCTTCGCCGCCGTCGGCCACCGGAACTGAAACATATTGCGCATCGGGAAATATTTCCCGAAATCCTTTTTCTATTGCCTGAGCGACCTCAGTGGCAGATAGACTTTCTTTATAAGAGTCTGGGGCAATTACGATTTTCATAGTTATGTAGCCTGACTGTGCCGCGCAAGGCAAGAAATACAGGGCGCACATCCGCGCCCTTCTTGTTAGCGTGTGACTTCCACTTTCGCCAGTTTTTCGTAGTAGCATGCGAGCGCGCTGTGATCGGCGGTGCCCATCCCATCTGCACGCAGCGCCTGCATCATCTCCATGACTGCTGCAGTCAGCGGCAACTGCGCGCCAACCCCATGAGAAGTGTCCAGCGCATTGGCCAGATCTTTGATATGCAGGTCAATACGGAAACCCGGCTTAAAGTTGCGGTCCATGACCATCGGCGCTTTCGCGTCCAGTACGGTGCTTCCCGCCAGCCCGCCACGGATCGCCTGATACACCAGATCCGGGTTCACACCCGCTTTGGTCGCCAGCGTCAGCGCTTCAGACATCGCGGCAATGTTCAGCGCCACAATCACCTGGTTCGCCAGCTTAGTGACGTTACCCGCGCCAATGTCACCGGTATGCACCACGGAGCCTGCCATCGCTTTCAGCAGATCGTAGTACTTGTCGAAAATCGCTTTATCACCGCCAACCATCACCGACAACGTGCCATCAATCGCTTTTGGCTCGCCGCCGCTGACCGGCGCATCCAGCATATCCACGCCTTTCGCTTTCAGCGCCTCGCTGATTTCACGGCTGGCTAACGGCGCAATGGAGCTCATGTCGATAAGCACTGTGCCCGGTTTCGCCCCTTCAATAATGCCGCCTTCACCCAGCGCCACTTCCTTAACATGCGGAGAGTTCGGCAGCATGGTGATGATCACATCACACTGCTCAGCAATATCTTTCGCCGTGGCGGCGGTTTCTGCACCTGCGGCAATCACTTGTGCAATGGATTCCGGGTTACGGTCAGCAACCACCAACGAGTAACCTGCCTTGAGGAGGTTTTTACTCATTGGTTTACCCATAATACCGAGGCCAATAAAACCAACTTTCATTGTCATGTCTTTATCTCTCTCTACTGTCGATGGTGGTTATTTCTTAAAAGAATCAGCCAGTTTCTGCGTGGCTGAACGGAACACGCCAAGGTCGCTGCCAACAGCAACAAAGGTCGCGCCCCACTCCAGATAACGACGCGCATCCGCCTCTACCGGCGCCAGAATGCCGCTTGGTTTGCCATGTGCTTTCGCGCGGGCAAAAATGTGCTGGATAGCTTTCTGCACATCAGGATGTGACGCATTGCCGAGATGGCCTAGCGCCGCAGCCAGATCGCTTGGGCCGACGAAGACACCGTCTACGCCTTCGGTCGCCGCGATAGCATCAACGTTATCAACGCCCTGCTGACTTTCGATCTGCACGATGATGGTGATGTTCTTATTCGACTGCGCAAAGTAGTCCGGTACGGTGCCAAACATATTGGCGCGATGGGAGACGGACACGCCGCGAATACCTTCCGGCGGATAGCGGGTCGACGCCACGGCGTTCACTGCCTCTTCTTGTGTCTCAACGAACGGGATCAGGAAGTTGTAAAACCCAATATCCAGCAGGCGCTTGATAATCACCGGCTCGTTGGTCGGCACGCGTACGACCGGCGCGCTGGCGCTGCCTTTCAGCGCCATCAATTGCGGGATAAACGTCGAGATATCGTTCGGCGCGTGTTCGCCGTCCAGTACCAGCCAGTCAAAACCCGCCAGGCCTAAAACTTCGGTACTGATTGGGCTGGCCAATGCAGACCAGCAGCCAATCTGAATCTGTTGCGCCGCGAGGGCCGCTTTAAACTTATTCGGGAAAATCGTGTTATTCATCGCCTATACCTTTGTTTATTTCTGCAATTCCATACGTTTAATGTCACCGACAATAAACAGGTAGCAAACCATTGCCATCAGCGCCGAACACCCTACAAACATCAGCGCAGCATTAAATGAGTGCAGCTCGCTCACCAGATAACCAATCACCAGCGGGGTGACGATAGAGGCTACGTTGCCAAATACGTTAAATACCCCACCGCACAGACCGACGATTTCTTTCGGTGCAGTATCGGAGATCACCGGCCAACCCAGCGCGCCGAAGCCTTTGCCGAAGAACGCCAGCGCCATCAGCGCGACAACCAGGGTGGTGTTATCGGTGTAGTTACACAGAATAATGGTCGACGCGAGCAACATTCCGAGCACAATCGGCAGCTTACGTGCCAAAGTGATGCTGAAGCCACGTTTAATCAGATAATCAGAGAACACACCGCCAAGCACGCCACCGGCAAATCCGCACAGCGCAGGAATCGACGCCACCAGACCGACTTTCAGGATCGACATGCCTTTTTCCTGTACCAGGTAGATCGGGAACCAGGTGAGGAAAAACCAGGTGATGGTGTTGATAAAATACTGTCCGAAGAACACGCCAAGCATCATGCGGTTGGTCAGCAACTGTTTGATATAATGCAGTTTAGGACCACCTGATTTCACATCGCCGGGCTTTTTATGGTCCATATCCACGACCGCGCCGTTTTCAGAGATAAACTTCAGCTCTTCCTGCGACATACGCGGGTGATCGGTTGGGTTATGAATAAACTTTACCCACAGGCCGGTGAGCACAAAACCGATAACGCCCATCACGGTAAAGACGTGCTCCCAGCCCCAGGCAAAGGTCAGCCAGCCCAGCAGCGGCGAAAACAGCGCCAGGGAGAAATATTGTGCGGAGTTAAAAATCGCGGATGCCGTACCGCGCTCTTTCGTCGGGAACCAGGCCGCCACAATACGGGCGTTCGCCGGGAAGGACGGCGCTTCCGAGAAGCCCAGCATAAAGCGCATGATGAACATTGAAATACCCGCCCAGGCCAGCGGGAACATATCTACAAAACCCTGCAAAAAGGTGAACAGCGACCAGAAGAACAGACTGTAAGTGTAAACTTTCTTCGAGCCGAACTTATCCAGCAGCCAGCCGCCAGGGATTTGCATCAACAGGTAAGCCCAACCGAAGGCGGAAAAAATGTAACCCATTGAGATAGCACTGAGCTGCAACTCTTTCGCCACTTCTGTGCCGGCAATAGATAACGTCGCGCGGTCCGCGTAGTTAACGGCGGTAACAATAAAGATTATCAGCAATATTAAATAACGAGTGTGCGTACCTTTCTTTTTCTCTACCACCGTATCCAGTATCATACTATTTACCTCAGGTTACCTCGGGCACATGTCTTTTATTATTCGGCAGGCATTTTTAAGAATTAATTACCACCAATAAAAATACGCAATAATTTATCAGGTGCTATGAAACCGTGATTTAGTATAATCAGCACGACAAAGTTAATCATTGTGCAAATGCTCACTAAAGAAAATGCGTTAGGATATTATCCTGGGCAAATGCACATAAGCATGGGCGCTAATGCACACATTTACGTATTGCCACCTCTGGCAGCATGATGTACCTGAGTTTAAGTGATCATGGTCACATTCTCAGATTTAATCTCCTGACATTCTTATTTCACAATACCAAGTTTTTATTGCTTTTAATTAGCTGCAATATAACAACACCCATACAATTATTATCACCACCTGGCTGGAGAATACTGGACAATGGCCGACATCGAAATTAGACAAGAATCGCCAACGGCGTTTTATATTAAAGTTCACGACACAGATAATGTGGCGATTATTGTCAATGACAATGGTCTGAAAGCCGGGACACGTTTTCCGGATGGACTGGAGCTAATTGAACATATTCCCCAGGGTCATAAAGTGGCGCTCGTGGACATTCCTGTTCACGGCGAAATCGTGCGTTATGGCGAAGTGATAGGCTATGCCGTTCGCGATATCCCCCGCGGTAGTTGGATCGATGAATCGATGGTTGAACTGCCAAAAGCCCCACCGCTGGAAACATTACCGCTGGCAACCAAAGTCCCGGAACCGCTGCCGCCGCTGGAGGGGTGTACCTTCGAAGGGTACCGCAATGCTGACGGCAGCGTCGGCACCAAGAATCTGCTCGGCATCTCCACCAGCGTGCACTGTGTGGCGGGCGTGGTGGACTATGTAGTGAAAATCATTGAGCGCGATCTGCTGCCCAAATATCCGAACGTCGACGGCGTGGTGGGGCTCAATCACTTGTACGGCTGCGGCGTGGCGATCAATGCCCCTGCCGCCATCGTGCCGATTCGTACAATCCACAATATTGCGTTGAACCCGAACTTCGGCGGTGAAGTAATGGTCATCGGCCTTGGCTGCGAAAAACTCCAGCCTGAGCGCCTGCTGGAAGGTACTCACGATGTGAAAAGTATTCCGGTAGACAGCGCCAGTATCGTCAGCCTGCAGGATGAAAAACACGTTGGCTTTAAATCCATGGTAGAAGACATTTTGCAGGTCGCTGAGCGCCACCTGGCAAAGCTCAATCAGCGCCAGCGTGAAACCTGTCCGGCATCAGAACTGGTTGTCGGCATGCAATGCGGCGGCAGCGATGCGTTTTCTGGCGTAACGGCCAACCCGGCGGTAGGTTATGCCTCCGACCTGCTAGTTCGCTGCGGTGCGACCGTGATGTTCTCGGAAGTGACCGAAGTCCGCGATGCGATCCATCTTCTGACCCCACGGGCAGTTAACGAAGAGGTGGGCAAGCGTCTGCTCGAAGAGATGGCCTGGTACGACAACTATCTCGATATGGGAAAAACTGACCGCAGCGCTAACCCCTCTCCGGGTAACAAGAAAGGCGGTCTGGCAAACGTGGTGGAAAAAGCGCTGGGTTCTATTGCCAAGTCAGGCAAGAGCGCGATTGTCGAAGTATTGTCGCCGGGTCAGCGTCCAACCAGGCGCGGCCTGATTTATGCCGCCACCCCGGCAAGCGATTTTGTCTGTGGTACGCAGCAGGTTGCTTCCGGCATTACCGTGCAGGTGTTCACCACCGGTCGCGGTACGCCGTACGGTCTGATGGCCGTGCCGGTGATAAAAATGGCGACGCGAACTGAACTGGCTAATCGTTGGTTTGACCTGATGGACATCAACGCAGGCACCATCGCGACCGGAGAAGAAACCATCGAAGAAGTAGGGTTAAAGCTATTCGAGTTCATTCTCGACGTGGCCAGCGGTCGTAAGAAAACCTTCTCAGATCAGTGGGGATTACATAACCAGCTGGCGGTATTTAACCCGGCACCGGTAACCTGATTTTTCACTGTTTTTTCTTCAGGAGCATGTCTACGGGCATGCTCTTTTTTTTGGCATAAACTTTCGCAACCCTCCCATTACTTTCGAAACTTTCATTTTTCAGATCGAAATCACAAAAAAGCATTACGAAACCCTATACTTTATTTCGAAGAAAGAAATCGAAAGACTTCGGAGGAAGTATGTTTATCATTTCAAGCAAAACGATGCTGAAGAAGGCTCAACAAGAAGGCTACGCCGTCCCCGCGTTTAACATCCACAATCTCGAGACCTTACAGGTTGTCGTGGAAACGGCTGCCGAGCTACGTTCTCCGTTGATCGTCGCCGGAACGCCAGGTACGTTTAGCTACGCTGGTGTAGGTAATATAGTCGCTATCGCCAGCGAGCTGGCCAGAAGCTGGAACCACCCCCTGGCAATTCATCTCGATCACCATGAAAGCGTCAGCGATATTGAAGCGAAAGTCTCCGCAGGGATTCGCTCTGTCATGATCGACGGCTCCCATTTACCGTTTACCGATAACATCGCGTTAGTCAAACGTGTGACGGATTACTGCCACCGCTATGACGTCAGCGTTGAAGCAGAACTGGGACGCCTGGGCGGGCAAGAAGATGATCTGATCGTGGATGGCAAGGATGCACTTTATACCCACCCTGAGCAGGCTCGAGAGTTCGTAGAAAAAACAGGTATCGACTCACTGGCAGTCGCCATTGGCACTGCCCATGGCTTGTACACCGCAGAACCAAAACTGGACTTTGAACGGTTAGCAGAAATTCGTCAATGCGTTGATATTCCTTTAGTTTTACATGGCGCTTCCGGCCTGCCCCCTCAGGATATTAAACGCGCAATCACTCTCGGGATCTGCAAAGTCAACGTCGCTACCGAACTCAAAATCGCCTTTGCTGACGCACTCAAAAACTACCTGAGCGCCCACATCGATGCGAACGATCCACGGCACTACATGGTGCCAGCAAAAACAGCGATGAAAGAGGTGGTACGTAAAGTCATTGCCGACTGCGGCTGCGAAGGAAAGCTGTAAGTCCTTCATTAATTTGAATTGCACGGGTGCTGACAAAGGTTTGTTTTTAAAGCTGGATCACGAAAGATGCTTTTATCCTTTGCCTTCAATCCAAAAATATTATGAAGATAAACAAAAGATATCGGAGATAGAAGTGAAAGAAATAATCTCTCGTCATAAAGCGGGTGAACATTTGGGAATTTGTTCTGTTTGTTCAGCCCACCCGCTGGTGATTGAATCCGCACTACGTTTTGATCTCAATACAGACAGTAAAGTGCTGATCGAAGCGACATCTAATCAGGTAAATCAGTTTGGCGGCTATACCGGGATGAAGCCTGCCGATTTCCGTGACTTTGTGTATAACATTGCAGAACAAGTCGGTTTCCCTCGTGAAAGACTGATTCTCGGGGGCGATCACCTCGGTCCTAACTGCTGGCAAAATGAACCGGCAGCAGAGGCAATGGCGAAATCCGTAGATTTAATTAAAGCTTATGTCGCCGCTGGATTCAGTAAAATCCATCTTGATGCCTCTATGTCCTGTGCTGACGATCCCACACCGCTAGATCCAATGGTTGTCGCCGAGCGCGCCGCTGTGTTATGCCAGGCCGCAGAAGCAACAGCCACTGAAGAACAGAAACGCCAATTAACTTACGTTATAGGGACAGAAGTTCCTGTACCTGGCGGAGAAGCCAGTACTATTGGTACCGTACATGTTACCCGCGAAGAAGATGCTGCCCGTACTCTGGAAACACACCAGGTCGCTTTTCGCGCATTAGGGCTTGAAGAAGCATTAACCCGTGTGATCGCCATTGTCGTCCAGCCAGGCGTAGAGTTTGATCACACACAGATCATTCACTATCAACCACAAGCCGCACAAGCGCTTTCCGCCTGGATCAAAGAGACGCCGATGGTCTACGAAGCGCACTCCACGGATTATCAAACCCGTCAGGCCTATCGTGACCTGGTACGTGACCACTATGCGATTCTGAAAGTCGGTCCCGCGCTGACTTTCGCCCTTCGCGAAGCTATTTTTGCGCTGGCACAAATGGAAAATGAGCTGATCTCTCCGGAACAACGGAGCCGGGTGCTGGAGGTGATTGATGAAGTCATGCTGAATGAGCCGGACTACTGGAAAAAATACTATCGTCCAACCTGGAGCCAGGCGATGGTCGATATTCACTTCAGCTTGTCTGACCGTATTCGCTACTACTGGCCTCATCCGCGCATTCGTCAAAGCGTAGAAAAGTTAATTGCCAACCTGAACGGTGTGGCATTACCGCTGGGGCTAATTAGCCAGTTTATGCCCGTGCAGTTTGAGCGCCTGTCAGAAGGAACGCTCACGGCTACACCACATAATCTGATTATCGACAAAATCCAGGACGTTCTGCGTGCCTATCGCTTTGGCTGCGCGCCAGTTATCGCCTGAAATCTGGAGAATATATGAGCCAACTCTTTGTCCGAACCGGAATTAACTTTAGCTCGTGTCAGCATGCGCTGGTGCACATTGGGGAAGAGATGCTGGCCAAAGGGGTCGTGCATGAAAGCTACCCGCAGGCCCTGATTGAGCGTGAAGCAACCTTTCCAACTGGAATCGCGCTGGAACATCATGCCGTTGCGATCCCGCACTGTGAAGCCGTTCATGCGAAATCGCCAGCTATCTATCTGATTCGCCCAGAGACGCCTGTCAACTTTCAGCAGGCAGATGATGATGAAGAGATAGCGGTCTCTTTAATTATTGCCTTAATCGTTGAGAACCCGACGGCGCAGCTGAAGCTCCTGCGTCGTCTGTTTAGTGAGCTGCAAAACCCGAACACCATTGAAGCATTATTGAATGCGCCAGATGCTGAACTGGCAATGCTCTTTCGGGAAAAAATCCTTGAGTCTGAGCCTTGCGCCCTGGCTTGATAAAAAACTGATAATAAAAGGAATACCCTATGAAACGTAAAGTAATTGTGGCTTGTGGCGGTGCTGTAGCAACTTCAACAATGGCAGCAGAAGAAATTAAAGAATTGTGTGAAGCCAACAATATCCAACTCGACCTGGTTCAGTGCCGGGTAACGGAAATCGAAACCTATATGGATGGAGCAGATCTTATCTGTACCACCGCCCGTGTTGACCGTACTTTTGGCGATATCCCTGTGGTCCACGGCATGCCTTTTGTTTCAGGCGTGGGTATCGAAGCGTTGCAGCAAAAAATACTGACTATCCTCGTGGGGTAACGCCATGTTTAGCGAAATAATGCGTTATATCCTCGATTTAGGTCCAACGGTTATGTTGCCGCTCGTGATCATCATCTTCTCAAAACTATTGGGGATGAAGCTCGGGGATTGTTTTAAATCTGGTCTGCATATTGGGATCGGCTTCGTCGGCATTGGTCTGGTTATTGGCCTGATGCTGGATTCTATCGGGCCTGCCGCAAAAGCAATGGCGGAGCAGTTTCAAATCAACCTGCATGTCATTGATGTTGGTTGGCCGGGTTCATCACCAATGACCTGGGCTTCGCAAATTGCGCTAATTGCGATTCCTGTCGCCATTGGTGTGAATATCCTGATGCTGGTTACCCGCATGACCCGCGTGGTGAACGTCGACATCTGGAATATCTGGCATATGACGTTTACCGGCGCCATGTTGCATCTGGCAACCGGTTCATACTGGCTGGGCATTCTCGGCGTGGTTGTTCATGCCGCTTTCGTCTACAAACTTGGCGACTGGTTTGCGAAAGACACGCGCGACTTTTTCGGTCTCGAAGGTATTGCCATCCCACACGGCTCATCAGCCTATCTGGGACCAATAGCGGTCCTGGTTGATACGATCATTGAAAAAATCCCGGGCCTGAATCGCATTCATTTCAGTGCAGATGATGTACAGAAACGCTTCGGTCCTTTTGGTGAGCCAGTCACCGTCGGTTTTGTTATGGGCTTAGTGATCGGCTTGTTAGCCGGGTATGACATCAAAGCAGTATTGCAACTGGCGGTAAAAACTGCTGCCGTCATGCTGCTCATGCCGCGCGTCATTAAACCGATTATGGATGGCTTAACACCTATCGCGAAGCATGCCCGCAAACGCCTGCAGGCGAGATTTGGCGGTCAGGAGTTCTTAATTGGTCTGGATCCCGCATTGCTGCTCGGCCATACGTCGGTGGTTTCCGCCAGCCTGATCTTTATTCCGCTGACCATTCTGATTGCCGTCCTGGTCCCAGGTAATCAGGTTCTGCCCTTCGGCGATCTCGCCACCATTGGTTTCTTCGTCGCAATGGCGGTAGCCGTTCATCAGGGGAATCTGTTCCGCACGCTGATCTCTGGCGTCATCATCATGGGCATCACCTTGTGGATCGCCACCCAGACCATCGGCTTACACACTCAGCTTGCCGCCAACGCCGGGGCACTGAAAGCAGGTGGAATGGTCGCCTCTCTGGACCAGGGGGGCTCGCCGATCACCTGGTTACTGATTCAGCTCTTTACCTGGCAAAACGTCGTGGCGTTTGCAGTTATTGCCATCATTTACTTCGCAGGTGTGCTATTGACCTGGCGCCGGGCACGTAATTTCGTCGCCGCCGAAAAAGCAGCCGCTATCTCAGAAAGCCAGCCCACATCTTAATTTCTGGGGAGCATTTGCTCCCCTTCACATTTCTGGAGACTCTTATGAAATCAGTGGTTATTCACGCTGAGGGAGACGTACGCGTTGAAGAACGTCCCATGCCCCAACTGCAAGCCGATAACGATGTATTGGTCAGGGTGGTTAGTTCAGGACTTTGCGGTTCTGATATCCCGCGTATTTTCTCTCATGGTGCGCATTATTACCCAATAACGCTGGGTCATGAATTTAGCGGTTATGTTGAATCCTACGGCACTGGCGTTACTGATATGCAACCAGGCGACGCCGTTACCTGTGTGCCGCTGCTCCCCTGCTTCCACTGTCCTCAGTGTGAGCGTGGTTATTTTTCGTTATGTAAGCAATATCAGTTTGTCGGTTCGCGTAGCGAAGGGGGCAATGCGGAATATGTGGTCGTAAAACGCGCCAATCTGTTCCGACTGCCATCAGATATGCCGATTGATGACGGGGCATTCATCGAACCGATTACCGTCGGTTTGCATGCCTTCCATCTGGCCCAGGGCTGCGAAGGCAAAAACGTGATTATCGTTGGCGCAGGCACTATCGGTTTGCTGGCGATGCAATGTGCCCGCGAACTCGGTGCAAAAAGTGTCACGGCAATTGATATCAACCCACAAAAATTGACGTTAGCGAAAGAGTTGGGAGCCACTCACGTATTCAATAGCCGGGAGATAGGCGCGGCGGAAATCTATTCTGCACTGGCCGATATGCAGTTCGATCAGCTTGTACTGGAGACAGCAGGAACACCACAAACCGTAGCCCTGTCTGTAGAAATTGCAGGCCCTCGCGCACAGGTAGCGTTAGTGGGTACATTGCATCAGGACCTGACGCTGACTTCCAGTGTATTTGGCCAAATACTGCGTAAGGAATTAACGATTCTCGGCAGTTGGATGAACTACTCCAGCCCATGGCCAGGAGAGGAGTGGGAAACCGCTGCACGCTTGCTGACCGAAAAACGTTTACAGCTGGAGCCGTTAATTGCCCATAGCGGCGATGCTGACAGTTTTGCCAAAGCGGTAACATCGCTCAATGGCGCACCGATGCAGGGAAAAATTCTGCTCAAATTTGCCTGACCTCACGAGCCAGCAACCTGCGCTGGCTCACATTTCCTTTCGAAATTTAGCGTTCACCTTTCGCAATCCTTCGATTAAACTAGTGATAGTTAAATTATCAGGTAAATCAATATGAACTCATTTGAGAGAAGGAACAAAATTGTCGACCTGATTAATACGCAAGGCAGCGTGCTGGTAATGGACCTTTCGAATACCTTTGGTATTTCTGAAGTGACCATTCGCGCCGACCTGCGGTTATTAGAGGAGAAAGGTCTTGTCACCCGTTTTCACGGCGGAGCGGCAAAACCAGGAAGCCACCTGGCTGAAGGCGACAATCAGGAAGTGATATTGGAAGAGCGGTATCAACTTGCCAGCGATCCGAAAAAAAGGATCGCCCAGGCCGCGACCGCAATGGTCGAAGAAGGCATGACCGTCATTCTCGATAGCGGAAGCACCACCTTGCTTATCGCGGAGGCGTTAAACCGAAAAAGTAATATCACCGTTATTACCAATAGCCTACCCGCCGCATTCACGTTGTCGGAAAACAAAGACATTACGCTGGTCGTCTGCGGTGGAACCGTGCGCCATAAAACGCATTCAATGCATGGCACTATCGCTGAACGTTCCCTACAAGGGATCAGCGCTGACCTGATGTTTGTGGGTGCCGATGGGATTGATGCCACAAATGGCATTACGACATTTAACGAAGGCTACTCCATTAGCAGCGTCATGGCAGCTGCCGCACATAAGGTCATCGCGGTGCTGGACGCGACAAAGTTCAATCGCCGTGGCTTTAATCAGGTATTGCCGATGGAGAAGATTAATTGCGTGATAACCGACGATAGCATCAGCAAGCAGGACAAATCAGCGCTGGCTAAAACAGGCGTTGAGTTACTGATCGTTTAGTTTTTTACCCGCCACATCCCGCCTTTCTTCGCGCCAACGCGTTGCAGTTTGCCTTTTAGCTGCAACGCTTTCAGATAGCGTTCAACTGTTCGGGGTGAAATTTCACACTCATCAGCGATACTTTTGGCAGTTCTACCAGGCTGATTCGACAAGATTCGTAGAATGCGCTTTTCCATATCCAGTAAATCAGACGGCATTTCTTCCGACATTTCTTCCGACAGGGTCGATGATTGTCCTAATCCCTCTTGCAAAGCAGAGATAATGTTTTCCAGAATAAATTCTATAAATGGCGTGCAGCTGCTTTGCCGATCGCACACTCCTAGCACCTGGTAATAGCGATCCTGCTGGTAGTGGATCAGCGTTTCCACCGGCAACCAGGCTAATTCTGAACGCCACTCACTCAGGATTAATGTCTGCCACAATCGCCCCATCCGTCCATTGCCGTCGGCAAAAGGATGAATAAATTCGAACTCATAATGGAATACAGCACCAGCGATAAGCGGGTGAAGTTCTGTCGTTTTTAACCAGTCCAGTAAGTCATTCATCAAGCGAAGAACTTGTGAGACCGGCGGGGCCATATGAATCAGCTGTTTTTCCCTGTAAACACCGACATTGCCAGATCGCAATTGGCCCGGGTTATCGACAAGCCCCATCATCAGGACTTGATGTGCCTGTAAAAGATCGGAGAGTTTTTCACTTTTCCACCCCGACATTTTTTCATATGCCAGAATCGCATTTCTGACTTCCTGTATATCTTTAGCCGGAGCCAAAATACGCTTACCGTCCATCAGGGCTGTAACCTGATCCGTCGTCAACGAATTATGCTCAATCGCTAAAGAGGCCTGAATAGTGCGAATACGATTCTCTTTACGCAAAAGAGGAGATGCCCTGCCCGCCATCACCGCCCAATGCCCCATCAGTTCACCAATCTCAATAACTTGATTGAGGATCAATGGCGTAACGGTAAAAGGCGGTTGATAGGTGCTCACGTTTACTCTCCCTGCTGTTCCAGTGCGTGCTTATACAGTGCATTCTTTTTCACGCCGTGGATTTCAGCGGCCAGCGCGGCGGCCTTTTTCAGCGGCAGTTCTGCCTGTAATAAAGCCAACGTACGCAGCGCATCGGCAGGCAGGTCATCTTCCTGCGCTTTATGCCCTTCGACAATCAGCACCATTTCTCCTTTGCGACGATTTTCATCTTCCTTGACCCACGCCAGCAGCTCGCCAACCGGTGCGCCGTGAATGGTTTCCCAGGTTTTCGTCAACTCACGCGCCAGCACCACGTAACGGGATTCGCCCCAAACGGCAACCATGTCTTCCAGGCTATCCAGCAAGCGGTGGGTAGATTCATAAAAAATAAGCGTACGCGGCTCTGCCTCAATGGCTTTCATCGCATCACGACGCCCTTTCGATTTCGCAGGCAAGAAGCCTTCGTAGCAGAAACGGTCTGAAGGCAGACCAGCAGCGCTCAGGGCAGCAATCGCCGCGCAAGGGCCCGGCAGAGGAACAACGCGGATCCCCGCTTCGCGGCAGGTGCGCACCAGATGGTAGCCAGGATCGTTAATCAGCGGCGTTCCGGCATCGGAAACCAGCGCAATGTTTTGCCCTTCTTTGAGTTTCGCCACCAGCGTTTCCGCTTTTTGTTGCTCATTGTGATCGTGTAACGCAAACAAACGGGCGTTAATCGCGAAGTGTTGTAACAATAATCCGGTATGACGGGTGTCTTCAGCGGCAATCAAATCAACGGCTTGTAAAACTTCGAGCGCTCGTTGGGTAATATCAGCCAAATTTCCTATAGGAGTAGGTACAATAAAGAGTTGGCCTTGAGAATTATCCGCCGATTCGTGTTGTTTCATTGTGTCGTCCGTATTGCCGATTTAATATTGAGCATTGAGTAAAAAAATATCACTGGATACAGTATGGTACCCTCAACATTTTCTCGTTTGAAAGCCGCGCGCGCGCTGCCAGTCATTCTGGCTGCACTGATTTTCGCAGGCTGTGGCACCCAGGCGCCAGACCAGAGTGCAGCCCATATGCAGGGCTCTGCGCAGGCTGATTCCGGCTTTTATCTGCAACAAATGCAGCAAAGCTCAGATGATAGCAAGACCAACTGGCAATTACTCGCCATTCGTGCACTGCTGAAAGAAGGCAAGAGCCAGCAGGCTATCGAACTGTTCAACCAGCTACCGCAGAAACTCAGCGATACTCAGCGTCGTGAGCAGTCTCTGCTCGCCGTCGAGATCAAGCTCGCGCAGAAAGATATCGCTGGCGCTCAGGCCCTGCTGGATAAACTCACTCCTGCCGATTTCGATCAAAACCAGCAGGCCAGATACTGGCAGGCGCAAATCGACGTCAACCAGGGTCGCCCGTCGTTAACGCTATTGCGCTCCCTGATCGCCCAGGAACCGCTGCTGGCCGCGAATGCTAAGCAGAAAAACATCGATGCCACCTGGCAGGCGCTGTCATCTATGACCCAGGAGCAAGCACAGGCGCTGGTCATCAATGCTGATGAAAACGTGCTGCAAGGCTGGTTGGATCTCCAGCGCGTCTGGTTCGATAACCGTAACGATCCTGACATGATGAAAGCCGGTATTGCAGACTGGCAGAAACGTTATCCGCAAAACCCCGGGGCAAAAATGCTGCCAACGCAGTTGGTTAACGTCCAGAGCTTTAAGCCCGCCTCCACCAGCAAAATTGCGCTGCTGCTGCCGCTGAACGGTCAGGCCGCTGTATTTGGCCGGACTATTCAGCAAGGCTTTGAAGCGGCAAAAAATATGGGTACTCAACCCGTAGCGGCCCCTGCTGTAGCTGCGCCTGCTGTGGATACAACAGCTGCGACGACCACGGAACAGCCGCAAACGACTGACGGTGTTGCCAGCCCTTCTCAGGCGTCAGTCAGCGATCTGACCAACGAGACGCCAGCTCAGCCAGAAACACCTGCTGCGCAGCCCGCAGCACCCGCTCAGCCAACAACCGCCAGCGCACCGGCGAATCCATCAGCAGAGCTGAAAATCTACGACACTTCATCACAGCCGCTGAATCAGATCCTGACTCAGGTTCAGCAGGATGGTGCCAGCATCGTGGTTGGTCCGCTGTTGAAAAACAATGTTGAAGAGCTGATGAAAAGCAATACGCCATTAAACGTGCTGGCGCTTAATCAGCCGGAGTCGGTGAAAAACTTGCCGAACGTCTGCTACTTCGCTTTGTCGCCAGAAGATGAAGCGCGCGACGCCGCGCGTCACATCCACGACCAGGGCAAACAGACGCCGCTGCTGTTGATCCCACGCAGTTCATTAGGCGATCGCGTTGCCAACGCCTTTGCACAGGAATGGCAAAAGCTGGGCGGCGGCGTAGTGTTGCAGCAGAAGTTTGGCTCCACCGCCGAGCTGAAAATGGGCGTCAACGGCGGTTCGGGAATTTCCCTGACTGGCAGCCCGGTGGCCTCCTCTGTACCTGCGCAACCTGGCGTGACGATTGGCGGCCTGACGATTCCGGCTGCGCCTACAGATGCACAGATCACCGGCGGAAGCGACCGTGTTGATGCCGTGTATATTCTGGCGACGCCGGAAGAAATTGCCTTTATTAAGCCGATGATCGCTATGCGCAACGGCAGCCAGAGCGGAGCGACGCTGTACGCCAGCTCCCGTAGCGCGCAGGGAACTGCTGGCCCGGATTTCCGTCTGGAGATGGAAGGCTTGCAGTACAGCGAAATACCGATGCTGGCAGGTGCTAACGCTCCTCTCATGCAGCAGGCGCTTGGCGCGGTTCGTAACGACTACTCACTGGCACGTATGTATGCCATGGGCGTCGATGCCTGGTCACTTGCCAACCACTTCTCGCAAATGCGTCAGGTACAGGGCTTCGAAATTAACGGCAACACCGGCGCGTTGACCGCAACGCAGGATTGCGTGATTAACAGGAAGTTATCATGGCTCAAATACCAGCAAGGACAGGTCGTCCCCGCCAGTTAACGAGTAAACAGACCGGTGATACGTGGGAAACGACTGCGCGCCACTGGCTGGAAAGCAAAGGACTGCGTTTTATCGCCGCCAACGTACGTGAACGTGGCGGCGAAATCGACCTGATAATGCGTGAAGGCAACACCACCGTCTTTGTTGAGGTTCGCTATCGGCGCTCGGCCCAGTTTGGCGGCGCAGCGGCGAGTGTGACCCGGAGCAAACAACACAAATTATTACAGACCGCCCGCTTGTGGCTTGCGCGCCACAATGGGAGTTTTGATACTGTGGATTGCCGGTTCGATGTGTTAGCCTTCACCGGAAATGATGTTGAGTGGTTTAAGGACGCGTTCAACGACCGCTCATAGTTGAAGATTCAGAGCCTGGTTCTTAAGGATTAGCGTGTTAGATAGAATTAAAGTCTGCTTTACTGAAAGCATTCAAACTCAGATAGCTGCGGCTGAAGCACTCCCGGATGCGATCTCCCGTGCAGCCATGACGCTGGTTCAGTCCCTGCTCAATGGCAACAAAATTCTCTGTTGTGGTAATGGGACGTCCGCTGCCAACGCACAGCATTTTGCTGCCAGCATGATCAACCGTTTTGAAACAGAACGCCCAAGTTTACCTGCGATTGCACTAAATACTGATAATGTGGTCTTAACTGCGATTGCCAACGATCGCCTGCACGACGAAGTTTATGCAAAACAAGTCCGTGCGCTGGGACATGCAGGTGATGTTCTATTGGCAATTTCTACGCGTGGTAATAGCCGCGATATCGTAAAAGCCGTTGAAGCAGCCGTTACGCGCGACATGACGATCGTTGCGTTGACCGGTTATGACGGAGGGGAGCTGGCCGGGTTGTTGGGGCCACAGGATGTTGAAATCCGCATCCCGTCACACCACAGCGCCCGCATTCAGGAAATGCATATGCTGACGGTCAATTGCCTTTGCGATCTCATTGATAACACGCTTTTCCCTCACCAGGATGATTAAGGAGTACACATGAAGGCATTTTCGCCGCTCGCCGTCGTTCTCTCAGCATTGCTGTTGCAAGGCTGTGTAGCTGCCGCCGTTGTCGGAACAGCAGCTGTCGGGACGAAAGCAGCAACGGATCCTCGCAGTGTCGGCACCCAGGTAGATGATGGGACCCTGGAATTACGCGTCAATACGGCGTTGTCGAAAGATGCCCAGATCAAGAAAGAAGCGCGCATCAACGTGAGCGCATATCAGGGTAAAGTGCTGCTGGTCGGCCAGTCACCTAATAGCGAACTGTCTGCACGAGCAAAACAGATTGCGATGGGCGTAGAAGGTACGACTGAGGTCTTTAATGAGATCCGTCAGGGCCAGCCAATCGGTCTGGGCGATGCGTCCAACGATACCTGGATAACCACCAAAGTACGTTCCCAGTTACTGACCAGCGATCAGGTGAAATCCTCTAACGTGAAAGTCACCACCGAGAATGGAGAAGTGTTCCTGTTAGGTCTGGTGACCGAACGCGAAGCGAAGGCAGCGGCAGACATCGCCAGCCGGGTAAGCGGCGTGAAACGCGTCACGACGGCCTTTACGTTTATTAAGTAATACTGATGCCGGATAGCGACGCCAGGGCGTCTTATCCGGCCTACAGGACGTTATCGTTTGTAGGTCGGATAAGCGTCAGCGCCATCCGACATTTTATTTAGCCCTTTCGCGTAACTCGGAAGAGGTCAGGATCGAAACCCCTTCATGCCCAGGCGCCAGCGCTTCTGCCAACATTGCCCGCGCAACATCGCGCGCTTCAATCGACTTCCAGTTACCCGGCAGCAGCCTGAACAACGGCGCTAAAAACATTTCATTCGCCCGCTGTTTATCCCGATCACCCAGTAGCATAGAAGGCCGGGCAATCGTCAGCCGGGGCCATTTCTGCGCGATCAGCGCCTGCTCCATTTCCCCTTTCACCCGATTATAAAAAAACGGCGAATGTGCATTGGCTCCCATCGAACTCACTACCAGCATATGCTGGGCCCCCAGCCGCTGTCCCGTCAGAGCTGTATCCACTACCAGCGTATAGTCAGCGTGGATAAATGCTTCTTTGCTGCCCGCTTCACGTCGGGTCGTTCCCAGACAACAAAAGACAATATCGACCGGATCGGTAACCTGCGCCAGAGCATCGGTTAGCTGCGGATCGTGGGGATTATAGATGCCAACCGTATCAGCCAGCGGTCGACGCGTCGGCGCCGTAATGGCATTGATCCGGGGTTCATTCAGTAGCATCCGTAATAAATGTCCACCCACCAGACCCGTTGCACCGGTTATTAATACCTGGCTCATCGTTTATTTTCCCCTGACGCTTCAATCACTCTTTTAACTATAGATCACGTAGCCAGTGCATCTTTTTACCGAAGCCCAGCGTGTTGTCAGTGAATTTGACTTCATCCAGTCGAATCTCCCACACGGGCGCTGGCAACATTCTGGCGATGGGGAAACGGCGGTTGTAGGCGTTACGCGCGGTTTCACTCTCCTGCCCTTCAAGACGGCGAATTTCCCCCTTAAACTGCACGCCACGAATCAGGGCGACCGTTTTGGGCTGACCATTTACCGTGCCGGCAATCGGTGCACACGGTCCCGACATCTGCGCATGGCGCGTTTTATCTTCGGTCAGCACATAGAATGCCATCTTCTGCGCATCAAACAGGTAAAACGCATTGGCGCACCACAATTCACCTTCATGGTGTACACACCAGGTCACGACGTGCTGTTTTGCCAGCCAGCGAGACACCGCAGTCAGTGTTTCCATTTCTGTTCTCTTTTATACTGTAGGCCTGAAAATTATCACGTCGATGGTGACAATGACACCCTGGTATCTGTACCTGATCCGTACCGCTGACAACGCCTTATACACCGGAATAACCACCGATGTGCAGCGCCGCTATAAGCAGCATCAAAGTGGGAAAGGCGCGAAGGCGCTACGTGGAAAGGGGGAACTCACGTTGGCATTTGCGGCGCAGGTTGGCGACCGTTCGCTGGCCCTGCGCATAGAGTATCGCGTCAAACAGCTCACAAAGCGTCAGAAAGAGCGCCTTGTAGAAGGCGAAGGGCTTGAGGCTCTACTGAGCAGCCTGCAAGCCCCGCATGTTAAAAACGATTGAAGTGGTCGTGGTATTCCACCAGGCCCGTCACGCCCTCCAGCGCATCATCCGCCAGGCGATGAACCTGGAACGCGCTTTCGGTGCCCGGCCAGCGACAACGCAGGTCATGATGCGCTGCCAGCTCAAAGCCAAAGCGGCTGTACAGTGCCGGAGCGCCCAGCGTAACCACCGCGGCGTAGCCAAACTCGTTCAGGGAATCGAGTCCTTCATAGACCAGTTGACGCGCCAGGCCCTGTCCCCGGTAGTTTTCATCCACCGCGAGCGGCGCCATGCCGACCCATTGCAGATCTTCACCCTGCACATCGACAGGGCTGAACGCGACGTAACCCACTACCTGACCTTCATCATCGGTAGCAACCAAACCCAGCGTTAAGAAACCATCTTCACGCAGGTCGTGGACTAATTTTGCTTCCGCATCGCTCTCAAATGAACGGCGCAGCAATGCATCAATACCAGGGGCATCAATGGGAATCTCAACTCGAATCAGCATGGCTCACCTACCGAGGTCTGTTTGGTTTCTGGCGACGTTTTCATACCCACCTCAACAAAATCCGCCAACTGCATCAGCATGACGCGCAACGCTTTAGGCATCTGCTCCAGTTCGATGGCATCCATCAGATTTTTTACGTATAGCCCTAATTCTGTATCACCTTCAATCACCAGGCGACGCTGGAAGAAAAGCGTATCCGGATCCTGCTTGCGGGCCACGATCATCAGGAGATCGCTGGCATCTGCGCTAAAACTCACATCCGCATCTGCATTCTGGCTGACGATAAGTTTATCGTTCTCAACAGAGGTATACCATTTGAGGTCAATGTCACGCACATGAATGCTCAGCCAGCGACCTTCGAGAAACTCCAGCTCCCCATCGGCCAGCGCCTGACTAAACTGCCAGCTCAGGACCTGTTCCAGAACCTGGCGCTTCAGCGCAAAGGGCGTCAGTTTAACCGGTACACTGATCAGAGAAGGACCTAAATGTACTAAGCGTGAACGCAGTTTATCCAACACGAGCTTTACTCCCTGTTTCAATAGTCCTGCTATTTTGCCATATCAAATAAACGACATAGCGGCATAAATCAACAATTCGCTACGAAATTGTTACCTCTTTATTGGTGTCACCAATACGACTTTAACTGCCTCAAATCAAAAATTGTCTCAGCAAGGTTAACTAAAATCCCTCTTCGTTAACATTTCTGCGCCCTACATGGCGCAACGTTCAGGATAAATTATGGAGCTGCTCTGCCCTGCCGGAAACCTCCCGGCGCTTAAGGCGGCCATCGAGAACGGCGCTGATGCTGTCTACATCGGGCTGAAAGATGATACCAACGCCCGTCATTTCGCCGGCCTTAATTTTACCGAGAAAAAATTGCAGGAAGCGGTGAGTTTCGTTCATCAGCACCGCCGTAAGCTGCACATTGCGATTAACACCTTTGCCCATCCGGATGGGTATGTACGCTGGCAACGTGCCGTGGATATGGCGGCACAACTGGGTGCGGATGCGCTGATCCTCGCCGACCTCGCCATGCTTGAGTATGCCGCAGAGCGCTATCCCCATATTGAGCGCCATGTCTCCGTTCAGGCATCTGCGACTAACGAAGAGGCAATTAATTTCTACCATCGCAACTTTGACGTTGCGCGGGTCGTACTGCCACGCGTGCTGTCGATTCATCAGGTGAAGCAATTAGCCCGCGTAACCCCAGTTCCGTTAGAAGTGTTTGCCTTCGGCAGTCTGTGCATTATGGCAGAAGGTCGTTGCTACTTATCTTCTTATTTGACAGGCGAATCGCCAAACACCGTGGGTGCCTGCTCCCCTGCTCGCTTTGTGCGCTGGCAACAGACCCCACAAGGGCTGGAATCCCGTCTAAACGAAGTTCTGATCGATCGCTATCAGGATGGAGAAAACGCCGGTTATCCGACGCTGTGTAAAGGTCGCTATCTGGTTGATGGCGAACGCTATCATGCACTGGAAGAGCCCACCAGTCTGAACACGCTGGAACTGCTGCCCGACTTACTGGCCGCCAATATTGCTTCGGTCAAAATCGAGGGACGTCAGCGCAGCCCGGCTTATGTCAGCCAGGTGGCGAAAGTGTGGCGTCAGGCGATCGACCGCTGTATGGCCGATCCTCAAAACTACGCCCCGCAGGACGCGTGGATGGAAACGCTCGGTTCAATGTCCGAAGGCACGCAGACCACGCTTGGCGCGTATCACCGTAAATGGCAGTGAGAGAAGCAATGAAATATTCCTTAGGGCCGGTGCTGTGGTACTGGCCGAAAGAAACGCTGGAAGATTTTTATCAGCAGGCCGCCGTAAGCCAGGCCGACGTTATCTATCTTGGCGAAGCGGTATGCAGTAAACGTCGCGCCACCAAAGTGGGCGACTGGCTGGATATGGCGAAATCACTCGCGGGCAGCGGTAAACAGGTGGTGCTCTCTACGCTGGCGCTGGTGCAAGCTTCCTCTGAGCTGGGAGAACTGAAGCGCTATGTTGAAAATGGCGACTTCCTGGTGGAAGCCAGCGATCTCGGCGTGGTAAACATGTGCGCCGAGCGTAAGCTGCCGTTTGTCGCCGGGCATGCGCTCAACTGCTACAACGCGGTAACCCTGCGTTTGCTGCTCAAGCAGGGCATGACGCGCTGGTGTATGCCGGTTGAGCTGTCCCGTGACTGGCTGGTAAACCTGCTCAACCAGTGTGATGAGCTGGGTATTCGCAATCAGTTTGAAGTCGAGGTGCTGAGCTACGGGCATCTGCCGCTGGCGTACTCTGCTCGCTGCTTTACCGCGCGTTCCGAAGATCGGCCAAAAGACGAATGTGAAACCTGCTGCATCAAATACCCCAACGGGCGTGATGTGCTGTCGCAGGAAAATCAGCAGGTCTTTGTCCTCAACGGGATCCAGACCATGAGCGGCTATGTCTACAACCTCGGCAACGAGCTGACATCGATGCAGGGTCTGGTTGATATTGTGCGTCTGTCCCCTTCAGGCACTGAAACATTCGCCATGCTCGACGCCTTCCGCGCCAATAAAAATGGCACGGCCCCATTACCCCTTGCCGCCCACAGTGACTGCAACGGCTACTGGAAGCGACTGGCTGGTCTGGAGCTGCAGGCGTAAAAAAGCTCACTTTGTTAACAACGGTAATCAAATTTTAATGCAGTATTAAAAGATTAACCGGTAACAAAGTGAGCCGTTATGACTGACAAAACTATTCCGTTCTCGGTGCTGGATCTGGCACCGATCCCTGAAGGTTCTTCTGCAAAAGAGGCCTTCACACACTCGCTTGATCTCGCCCGACTGGCCGAAAAGCGCGGCTACCACCGCTACTGGCTGGCAGAACATCACAACATGACCGGCATCGCCAGCGCCGCAACTTCAGTGCTGATTGGCTATCTGGCTGCCAATACCACCACACTGCATCTCGGTTCCGGTGGCGTTATGCTGCCTAATCATTCGCCGCTGGTGATCGCCGAGCAGTTCGGTACCCTGAATACGCTGTATCCGGGACGCATCGATCTTGGGCTTGGCCGCGCGCCGGGGAGCGATCAGCCAACGATGCGTGCGCTGCGCCGCCACATGAGCGGTGATATCGATAACTTCCCACGCGACGTAGCTGAACTGGTGGACTGGTTCGACGCCCGCGATCCTAACCCTCATGTGCGCCCGGTTCCCGGCTACGGCGAGCAGATCCCGGTCTGGTTATTGGGCTCCAGCCTGTACAGCGCACAGTTGGCAGCCCAGCTCGGCCTGCCGTTTGCCTTCGCGTCGCATTTTGCTCCAGATATGCTGCATCAGGCGCTGCATCTGTATCGCACCCAGTTCAAACCCTCAGCGCGGCTGGCAAAGCCGTATGCGATGGTGTGCATCAACATCATTGCCTCTGACAGCAATCGCGACGCCGAATTTCTTTTCACCTCAATGCAGCAAGCGTTTGTGAAACTGCGTCGTGGCGAAACTGGCCAGCTACCGCCGCCGGTAGAGAATATGCATCAGTTGTGGTCCGCTTCTGAGCAATACGGCGTACAACAGACGCTGAGCATGTCGCTGGTCGGTGATAAGGCGAAAGTGCGGCACGGTCTCGACGCGATTTTGCGTGAAACCCAGGCCGATGAGATTATGGTTAACGGCCAGATTTTCGATCATCAGGCACGGCTACATTCGTTTGATTTGGCGATGCAGGTGAAAGAAGAGTTGCTGGGGTAGTACGTTGTTTTGCCCGGTGGCGCTTCGCTTACCGGGCCTACAGGATCAAGTAGGCCGGATAAGGCACAGCCGCCATCCGGCACAACAACGTTACTGATAAACCGGTAACAGATTAAAGCTCGACAGAATATGGATAATCGCGTTGCCAATACCAAATACCAGGATCAGCGCAATCATCGGCTTGCCGCCCCAGACGCGGAATTTCGGGCTACCGAAACGCTCGCGGGATTTACGCGCCAGCAACGCCGGAACAATGGCGGCCCAGATGGTTGCCGCGAGTCCTGCATAGCCAATGGCGTACAGGAAACCGTTCGGCCACAGCAATCCACCCACAATTGGCGGGACAAACGTCAGCAATGCCGTTTTAAAACGCCCCATCGCCGAGTCATCAAAGCCAAACAGATCCGCCAGATAGTCAAACAGACCGAGCGTGACGCCGAGGAATGAACTCGCCACCGCAAAGTTAGAGAACACCACTAACAGTAGATCCAGGCTGCGGCTGTTCAGCACACCGCTCAGCGCCTGTACCAGCACATCAATGTTACCGCCCTGCTGCGCAATACCGATAAACTCCGGACGTGGAATATTCCCCATCGTTCCCAGTAACCATACGGTATACAGTACCAGCGCCAGCAACGTGCCATACACCAGACACTTCACAATGGTTTTCGGATCTTTACCGTAGTACTTCATCAGGCTCGGGACGTTACCGTGGTAGCCGAACGACGCCAGACAAAACGGCAGCGTCATCAACAGGTACGGTGTATATGAAGCGTTGCTTTGTGCCACGTTAAACAGCGTAGTGGGCGTAACATGCCCCAGCAGACTGCCAAAGGTCAGGAAAAAGGTAATCACCTTTGCGCCCAGCACAATTGCCGTCATGCGGCTAACCGCTTTGGTGCTTAACCACACCACAAATGCCACCAGCAGCGCAAAGCCAAGACCCGCCGCGCGCGCCGGAACATTCAGCGACATCTCGAAGAAGGTGTGATGCAGAATCGACCCGCTCGCTGAAATATAGGCGTAGGTCAGGATATAGAGAACGAAGGCGATCGAAATGCCGTTCACCACGTTCCAGCCTTTACCCAGCAGATCTTTCGTGATGGTGTCAAAGCTGGAACCAATGCGGTAATTGAGGTTCGCTTCGAGGATCATCAGTCCGGAATGCAGCATACAGAACCAGGTGAAGATCAGCGCCGCCATTGACCAGAAAAACCACGCCCCGGACATGACCACTGGCAGAGAAAACATCCCCGCGCCAATAATGGTGCCGCCGATAATCACCACGCCGCCGAGCAGCGAGGGTGACGTTTGGGTGGTGGTTAGTGTTGCCATTTAGCCATCTCTCCAGTCATTTATATTGTGACTACATCTCAATGTGCCGCACTGTACCAGTACACGAGTACAAATAAAATAAAAAAAGCCCCGATTGTTGAGATCGGGGCTGTATATATTACTTTACGCAGTGAAACTTATGCGTCACCGCCGAAACGACGACGACCAGCGGAGTCATCACGACGCGGAGCAGAAGAATCGTCACGACGCGGACCACGGTTGCCTTCACGACGTTCGCCGCTGAAACGACGACCATCGCCACGACCGCCTTCACGGCGCTCACCGCTGAAATTACGACCTTCGCCACGACCGCCTTCACGACGCTCGCCGCTGAAACGGCCACCGCCACGACGCTCACCACCGGTGTGCGGAACTGCATCGCCAACCAGCTGCATATTCATCGGCTTGTTCAGGATGCGAGTACGGGTAAAGTGCTGCAGCACGTCGCCCGGCATACCTTTCGGCAGCTCGATGGTGGAGTGGGAAGCAAACAGCTTGATGTTACCGATGTAACGGCTGCTGATATCGCCTTCGTTAGCAATCGCGCCAACGATATGACGAACTTCAACACCGTCATCACGGCCCACTTCAATGCGGTACAGCTGCATATCGCCAACGTCACGACGTTCACGACGCGGACGATCTTCACCACCACGGTCATTACGCGGGCCACGATCGTTGCGGTCACGCGGACCACGATCGTCACGGTCGCGGAATTCGCGTTTCGGACGCATCGGCGCATCTGGCGGCAGGATCAGCGGACGTTCGCCCTGAGCCATTTTCAGCAGTGCGGCTGCCAGCGTTTCGATATCCAGCTCTTCTTCCGGCTGCATTTTCGCCAGCAGAGCACGGTACTGATCCAGATCGCTGCTTTCCAGCTGCTGCTGTACTTTAGCGGCGAATTTTTCCAGACGGCGTTTGCCCAGCAGTTCTGCGTTCGGCAGTTCTACTTCCGGAATCGTCAGCTTCATGGTGCGTTCGATGTTACGCAGCAGACGACGCTCACGGTTCTCAACGAACAGCAGCGCACGGCCAGCACGACCCGCACGACCAGTACGGCCGATGCGGTGAACGTAAGACTCGGAATCCATCGGGATGTCGTAGTTAACAACCAGGCTGATACGCTCAACGTCCAGGCCACGGGCCGCAACGTCGGTTGCAATCAGAATATCCAGGCGGCCATCTTTCAGACGTTCCAGAGTCTGCTCACGCAGGGACTGGTTCATGTCGCCGTTCAGTGCAGCGCTGCTATAACCGCTACGCTCCAGCGCTTCTGCCACTTCCAGGGTCGCATTTTTGGTACGAACGAAGATAATCGCCGCATCAAAATCTTCTGCTTCCAGGAAACGCACCAGCGCTTCATTTTTACGCATGCCCCATACAGTCCAGTAGCTCTGGCTGATGTCAGGACGCGTAGTAACGCTGGATTGAATGCGTACTTCCTGCGGCTCTTTCATAAAGCGGCGGGTAATACGACGAATCGCTTCCGGCATAGTCGCGGAGAACAGAGCGGTCTGATGACCTTCCGGGATCTGCGCCATGATGGTTTCAACGTCTTCGATGAAGCCCATACGCAGCATTTCGTCTGCTTCGTCCAGTACCAGACCGCTCAGTTTAGAGAGGTCCAGAGTCCCACGCTTCAGGTGATCCAGCAGACGGCCCGGCGTACCGACGACGATCTGTGGTCCCTGACGCAGGGCACGTAATTGCACGTCATAACGCTGGCCGCCGTACAGGGCAACCACGTTCACGCCGCGCATGTGTTTAGAGAAATCCGTCATGGCTTCTGCAACCTGAACCGCCAGTTCGCGGGTCGGTGCCAGCACCAGAATCTGAGGTGCCTTCAGCTCAGGATCAAGATTGTTGAGCAGCGGTAAAGAGAACGCTGCAGTTTTGCCGCTACCTGTCTGGGCCATACCCAGAACATCGCGACCGCCCAGCAGATGCGGAATGCACTCTGCCTGGATTGGAGATGGTTTTTCGTAACCCAGATCGTTAAGGGCTTCAAGGATAGGAGCCTTCAGGCCCAGATCTGCAAAAGTGGTTTCGAATTCAGCCATGTAGTACGTGTGCCTCAAAATTAATGGCGGCCAGTCTACATAACTCATCATGAAATTGATCTGCAATTTTCATTGAAAAGTGTGAACCGGCTCAAAGTAGGTGTATTAACGAACAACAACGCCCTCACCCGTGAAGGTGATGGCAATCAAAAAAGATTACGGGCTGATGTGTACGTCAGCTATTGCTGGTCCGATTCTGCCAGGTCATCTTGGTCCTGGCCCAGGAGCGATAATTCCAACAATGCGTATCGGTGCTCAACAAAGTTATGAACGTTGTTAGCCACCGCCAGTTTGAACAATGCCGTAGCGTTGTCCAAATCCCCCAGACTTAGGTAGTACTTACCTAAATAGAAGTTGGTTTCACTGAGATGCTCAGCGAGCGAGGTGTTATCCGTTGCGTCCGCCTTCAGGCGTTCCATCAGCGTTGCTTCGCTAATGTTGCCCAGGTAGAACTCGACAATGTTCCATCCCCATTGCTCTTTATCCGATTTCTCAAAGCGTTGCTTTAACGCTTCTTTAGCCTGCTTCTCATCGAGCTTCTGCTCGGCGAGATAAAGCCACAGACTACGGAAAGGATCATTGGGATCGTCTTGATAAAACGCTAGCAGATCATCTTGCGCTAACTTGTCGCGACCGCCGTAATACAATGCGATACCGCGATTTAAGTGCGCGTAGTTGTAAGTTGGATCAAGCTCAAGTACAGAATCAAACGCTTCATAGGCAGCATCAAAATTGCCTGCCTGCGTTAAATATATACCTAAGTAATTGAATACTTCAGGCATATCTGGTCGGATTGCCAGCGCTTGTGAAAAATCATTTCGCGCCAGTGCCCTCAGACCGAGACTATCATACAACACTCCGCGCTCATATAAAAGCTGTGCGCGTTCGTCATCGGTTAAAGCCCGACTGGCAAGAATTTGTTCCATACGTGCCAGAATCACTTCCTGCTGCAAAGTCGGTTGCAATGGTACTGCGAGGACTTCACTCTTACGCCAGGTGGAATTACTGCATCCAGCCAGCGTGAGTGCTGTCGCAACGAAACACCAGCGCAAAAAAGGCTTCATTTCCCACTCCCGAAGACAACGATTGAATGAACGTCCAGGTTCCCCGGTTGCTAACAAGGCATCCTGCCGGGTTAAAGGCCCTCCGCTCTCACGGAGGGCAATGGCAACCTTACTCGCCCTGGCTTGCCGGAGCTTCCGGTTCGCCTGCAGGCTGAGACTGCTCAGTTGCTTCTTTAATGCTCAGACGTACACGGCCCTGGCGATCAACTTCCAGAACTTTGACCGGTACTTCCTGACCCATCTGCAGGTAATCGGTCACTTTCTCAACGCGCTTATCAGCGATCTGAGAGATGTGTACCAGGCCTTCTTTACCGCCACCGATGGCAACGAATGCGCCAAAGTCAACGATACGGGTCACTTTACCATTGTAGATACGGCCTACTTCGATCTCTGCGGTGATCTCTTCGATACGGCGGATAGCATATTTCGCTTTTTCGCCGTCGGTCGCAGCAATCTTCACGGTACCATCATCTTCGATTTCAATGGTGGTGCCGGTTTCTTCGGTCAGAGCACGGATAACAGAACCGCCTTTACCGATAACGTCTTTGATCTTGTCCGGGCTGATCTTGATGGTGTGGATACGCGGAGCAAATTCAGAGATATCGCCACGCGGTGCGTTGATCGCTTGTTCCATCACACCCAGGATGTGCAGACGCGCACCTTTAGCCTGGTTCAGAGCAACCTGCATGATTTCTTTGGTGATACCTTCAATTTTGATATCCATCTGCAGTGCAGAGATACCGTCGCGGGAACCCGCCACTTTGAAGTCCATATCGCCCAGGTGGTCTTCGTCGCCCAGGATGTCAGACAGAACAACATAGTTGTCGCCTTCTTTCACCAGCCCCATCGCGATACCCGCAACGGCGGCTTTGATTGGCACGCCTGCGTCCATCAGCGCCAGGGAAGCGCCACATACGGAAGCCATAGAAGAAGAACCGTTAGATTCGGTGATTTCAGAAACCACACGCACGGTGTACGGGAATTTATCCAGTTCCGGCATCACTGCCAGTACGCCACGTTTCGCCAGACGACCGTGACCAATCTCACGACGCTTCGGAGAACCGACCATACCGGTTTCACCTACGCAGTACGGAGGGAAGTTGTAGTGGAACAGGAAGTTGTCAGTACGCTCGCCCATCAGTTCGTCGAGGTTCTGTGCATCACGAGTGGTGCCCAGGGTCGCAGTAACCAGCGCCTGAGTTTCGCCACGGGTGAACAGTGCGGAACCGTGGGTACGCGGCAGAACGCCAGTACGCACGTCCAGACCACGGATCATGTCTTTTTCACGGCCATCGATGCGCGGCTCGCCTGCCAGTACGCGGCTACGAACAACGTTTTTCTCGATAGCGTGCAGGATTTCACCCAGTTCGTTAGCGTCCAGGGTTTCGTCTTCAGCCACCAGGGTCGCGATGGTTTCAGATTTGATCACGTCAACCTGAGCATAACGCTCTTGTTTGTCGGTGATGCGGTAAGCATCGCTCAGGCGAGCTTCTGCCAGTGCGGCAACGCGTGCGTTCAGCGCTTCGTTGACGGCTTCTGGCTGCCAGTCCCAACGCGGTTTGCCAGCTTCTTTCGCCAGCTCGTTGATAGCCTGAATCACAACCTGCTGCTGTTCGTGACCGAAGACCACAGCACCCAGCATCTGGTCTTCGCTCAGCAGTTCAGCTTCGGATTCAACCATCAGTACGGCAGCTTCTGTACCGGCAACAACCAGGTCCAGCTTGCTTTCTTTCAGTTCGTCCTGAGTCGGGTTCAGTACGTACTGGTCATTGATGTAACCAACACGTGCAGCACCGATCGGGCCGTTAAATGGGATGCCAGACAGCGTCAGCGCAGCAGATGCACCAATCATGGCCACGATGTCCGGGTTAACCTGCGGGTTAACGGAAACAACGGTGGCGATAACCTGAACTTCGTTAACGAAGCCTTCCGGGAACAGCGGACGAACCGGGCGGTCAATCAGACGCGCAATCAGGGTTTCGCCTTCGCTCGGACGGCCTTCACGACGGAAGAAGCTACCCGGGATACGGCCAGCAGCGTAGGTACGCTCCTGATAGTTAACGGTCAGCGGGAAGAAATCCTGGCCTGGTTTCGCTTTTTTCTGGCCAACAACGGTAACGAATACCGCGGTGTCATCCATGCTAACCATAACAGCGGCAGTCGCCTGACGCGCCATCATGCCGGTTTCCAGCGTAACGGTATGCTGACCGTACTGGAATTTACGAACGATCGGATTAAGCAAAATAATATCCTTTCTCTATTTTTTGACGGCACATTTTTGCGCCATCGTTAATACCCGATCTTCTGCGCATCCTCGCGACTAATGACAACCCTAACCCATAAGCATGAGTAAAGCCTCTCATTAGCCGCGCGAACCTCTGCAACGGAAGATCATTCATAGCAACAATACATTAGTTTCCAGCGAATTGCTGCCATCTGCTGGAAAAAAGGGGCCATGAAGGCCCCCTCTTTCTGAAACTCGAAAGAATTAGCGACGCAGACCCAGACGCTCGATCAGCGCGGTGTAACGTGCAACATCTTTACGTTTCAGGTAGTCGAGCAGTTTACGACGCTGAGAAACCATGCGCAGCAGACCACGACGGCTGTGGTGATCTTTTTTGTGCTCTGCAAAGTGGCCCTGCAGGTGGTTAATCTGTGCAGTCAACAGTGCAACCTGAACATCGGTAGAACCGGTGTCGTTTGCATCACGACCAAACTCAGAAACGATTTTAGCGGTAGCTTCAGTACTTAGAGACATTTTAAAACTCCAAAGTGATAAGAATGAAAGGATGCCGATCTCTAATTCAGCTATCCCAGTATACGCCACGCAGATTGTTAAACAATTCACGCGACGTTAAGCGGCAGTATTCTACTCGCAGCGCCCTTTTATCGCAAGACAGAGAGCGCTATGCAGGATACTCAACCACCAGGCGACGGGGGGCGACACGACCTTCATCGTCCATCTCCCCCATGCCGATAAACTTGCCGTCATCGCCTTCCGTCACGCGGACCAGCCCTTCCAGCGGCGCGCCTGACGTCCGTACCGGGTTACCATTTTTAAAGTAAACCGAGGATGTTAAAGGCAAATTAACAACAGGATAGTCCGATGCTGGACTGTCCATTGGCATCAGCAAAGGATCAAGTAGCTGTGCTGCCGGAATGTTCTGCTGCTCGGCCTGTTCAACCAGCTCACGCAAATGTTCCAGCGTCACCATTCGATCCACCGGATACTTGCTGACCGTCAAACGACGCAGATACGTGACGTGCGCGCCGCAGCCCAACTTCTCACCGAGATCGTCAACAATGGTGCGAATATAGGTGCCTTTGGAACAGTGAACTTCCAGCTCCAGTTCGTTACCTTCGTGACGGATAAACAGCAGCTCATAGACGGTAATCGGTCGCGCTTCACGCGGCACTTCAATACCCTGACGCGCATATTCGTACAGCTTCTTACCCTGATACTTCAGCGCCGAATACATTGACGGGATCTGCTCGATATCGCCGCGGAAAGTCTCCAGCGCGCTTGCAAGCTGCTCAGCGGTGAAGGTTACCGGACGTTCCTGCACGATTTGCCCATCAGCATCCGAGGTGTCAGTACGCTGGCCCAGACGGGCAACCACACGATAGCGTTTATCAGAATCCAGCAAATACTGTGAAAACTTCGTCGCTTCACCGAGGCAAATCGGCAGCATGCCTGTCGCCAGCGGATCCAGCGCGCCGGTATGCCCCGCGCGGTTGGCATTGTAGATGCGCTTTACTTTTTGCAGTACGTCATTGCTGGACATGCCTTGCGGTTTGTCCAGCAGCAGAACACCGTGAATGTCGCGACCACGACGACGAGGACGACTCATCAGTCCTCCTTGCTGTCGTCCGCTGGGTTCACACGACGCTCATCGTCATGTTTCACCACGCTGGTCACCAGGTTGGACATGCGCATCCCTTCGACCAGTGAGTTGTCGTAGAAGAAGGTCAGTTCCGGCACGATACGCAGACGCATGGCTTTACCCAGCAGAGAGCGGATAAAACCAGAAGCTTCCTGCAGCGCCTTAATACCATTTTTAACGGCAGCTTCGTCCTGGTCGTTCAGGAACGTCACGAATACTTTGGCATACGCCAGATCACGGGACATCTCAACACCAGACACGGTAGTCATCATGCCCACGCGTGGGTCTTTGATTTCGCGCTGCAGGATGAGTGCGATTTCTTTCTGCATCTCCTGCGCGACGCGCTGCGGGCGACCAAATTCTTTCGCCATAATAAATTCTCCAGAATAAAGACAAAAAAGGGGCAATAAGCCCCTTTTTAAATTTCTTGCCGGGTGGCGCTTCGCTTACCCGGCCTACGCTTAATCATCTTCTCAGGATTTTGGGCTGCAAGTTGCGACCCAAAAGACGACGAAGATTATGCGATGGTACGTTTAATCTCGATGATCTCGAACACTTCGATCATATCGCCAACGCGAACGTCGTTGTAGTTCTTCACGCCGATACCACATTCCATGCCGTTACGGACTTCGTTGACGTCATCTTTGAAGCGGCGCAGGGATTCCAGCTCACCTTCATAGATAACCACGTTGTCGCGCAGTACACGGATTGGGTTGTGACGTTTGATCGTACCTTCGGTAACCATACAGCCTGCGATAGCGCCGAATTTCGGTGATTTGAACACGTCACGAACTTCAGCCAGACCAATGATCTGCTGTTTCAGCTCCGGAGACAGCATGCCGCTCATCGCTGCTTTCACTTCGTCGATCAGATGATAGATGACGGAGTAGTAACGCAGATCCAGGCTTTCAGATTCGATAACTTTACGTGCAGAGGCATCAGCACGGACGTTGAAGCCAACCAGAATCGCGTTGGATGCCGCTGCCAGAGTCGCGTCGGTTTCGGTGATACCACCCACGCCGGAACCGATGATCTTCACTTTTACTTCGTCGGTAGACAGTTTCAGTAAAGAGTCAGAAATCGCTTCGACAGAACCCTGCACGTCGGCTTTCAGGACGATGTTCACTTCGTGAACTTCACCATCAGTCATGTTAGCGAACATGTTTTCAAGTTTAGATTTCTGCTGACGAGCCAGTTTAACTTCACGGAATTTGCCCTGACGATACAGTGCAACTTCACGGGCTTTCTTCTCGTCACGAACGACAGTAACTTCGTCACCTGCAGCCGGAACACCGGACAGACCGAGGATTTCCACCGGAATGGATGGACCTGCTTCCAGTACTTCCTGACCCAATTCGTTACGCATCGCACGAACGCGACCGTATTCGAAGCCACAGAGTACGATGTCGCCTTTGTGCAGCGTACCTTCACGCACCAGTACGGTAGCAACCGGACCACGACCTTTATCCAGGAAGGATTCGATAACCGCACCGCTCGCCATACCTTTACGAACAGCCTTCAGTTCCAGAACTTCAGCCTGCAGCAGGATAGCATCCAGCAGCTCGTCGATACCGGTACCCGCTTTCGCAGAAACGTGAACGAATTGGCTCTCGCCGCCCCACTCTTCCGGCATGATGCCGTACTGGGACAGTTCGTTTTTAACGCGATCAGGATCCGCTTCTGGTTTATCGATCTTGTTGACTGCAACCACTACCGGCACACCTGCCGCTTTCGCGTGCTGGATTGCTTCGATAGTCTGCGGCATCACGCCGTCGTCTGCTGCAACAACCAGAACAACGATATCCGTTGCCTGAGCACCACGAGCACGCATGGAGGTAAACGCGGCGTGACCCGGGGTATCCAGGAAGGTGATCATACCGTTGTCAGTTTCAACGTGGTACGCACCGATGTGCTGGGTAATGCCGCCTGCTTCGCCAGAGGCCACTTTCGTAGAACGAATGTAGTCCAGCAGAGACGTTTTACCGTGGTCAACGTGACCCATGATGGTGACTACCGGTGCGCGCGGTTCAGCCGCTGCGCCGGTGTCACGGTCGCTCATTACTGCTTCTTCCAGCTCGTTTTCACGACGCAGGATAACTTTGTGGCCCATCTCTTCGGCAACCAGCTGTGCGGTTTCCTGGTCGATGACCTGGTTAATGGTCGCCATTGCGCCCAGTTTCATCATTGCTTTGATGACCTGAGAGCCTTTGACCGCCATCTTGTTCGCCAGATCGCCAACGGTGATGGTTTCGCCGATCACAACGTCACGGTTAACGGCCTGAGCTGGCTTCTGGAAGCCCTGCTGCAGAGCGGAACCTTTACGCTGCTTACCGCCTTTACCACCGCGAACCGCGGCACGCGCTTCTTCACGGTCAGCTTTAGATTCAGCGTGTTTGTTGCCTTTCTTCGCCGGACGCGCTGCTTTCGTGCTGCGAGTACGACCACGGCCGCCTTCGACTTCACGATCGTTCTCGTCTTCAGCCTGGCGAGCGTGCTGGGAAGTGGTGACGTGATAATCGCTGGTATCTTCAACAGGTTCAGCGTTATTCACACCATTTTTCTCATTTTCTTCCGCCATACGGCGAGCTTCTTCCGCTACGCGGCGCGCTTCTTCTTCAAGCTTGCGACGTGCTTCTTCTTCCGCTTTACGCTTCAGTTCAGCGGCTTCATTTTCACGGCGGGCTTTTTCGGCCTGGGCGGTTTTAGTCATATCGTCGGTCTGTTGATTGCTCACTTTGTCTTTTTCCGCAGCTTCACGTTTCGCTTTATCAGCGGCTTCACGCTTAGCTTGTTCTGCGGCCTCACGTTCGGCTTTTTGTTGCGCCTCGCGTTTGGCAGCTTCTTCTGCCTCACGACGGGCTTGCTCTTCCGCTTCACGCTGCGCCTGCTCTTCCGCGGCAAGGCGTTCAGCCTCTTGCGGATCGCGTTTCACAAAGGTGCGTGTCTTGCGGACTTCGATTTGTACCGATTTACTTTTCCCACCGGTACCTGGAATATTGAGAGTACTGCGCGTTTTACGCTGCAATGTCAACTTATCCGGCGCAGAGCCGTTTTCACGGTTCAGGTGCGCCAGTAAGGTTTGTTTCTCTTGTGCGGATACAGAGTCGTCAGCAGACTTCGGGATACCTGCATCAGCAAATTGCTGTACCAGGCGATCCACGGAGGTCTGTATCTCTGCAGCCAGTGTTTTTACGGTTACATCTGTCATACTGTTCCTTCCTGCTACAGTTTATTACGCTTCGTCGCCGAACCAGCAAATATTACGGGCAGCCATAATCAGCTCACCGGCTTTTTCGTCGGTCAACCCTTCGATATCAGCCAGATCATCAATGCCCTGTTCAGCGAGATCTTCCAGCGTACAAACACCACGGGCAGCCAGTTTGAAGGCCATCTCACGATCCAATCCTTCCAGATTCAGCAGATCGTCAGCCGGTTTGTTATCACCGAGGCTTTCTTCCTGGGCCAGTGCCAGAGTGGTCAGTGCGTTTTTAGCACGCTCGCGCAGCGCTTCAACAGTCTGTTCATCCAGGCCGTCGATTTCCAGCAGCTCTTTCATTGGCACGTAGGCCAGTTCTTCCAGCGTCGCAAAACCTTCTTCCACCAGAACGGTCGCGAAATCTTCATCGATATCGAGATATTTGGTGAAGGTGTCAATAGCTGCATGTGCTTCTGCCTGATGCTTCGCCTGCAGGTCATCAACGGTCATCACGTTGAGTTCCCAACCGCTCAGTTGTGAAGCCAGGCGGACGTTCTGACCATTACGTCCAATCGCCTGCGCCAGGTTACCGGCTTCAACCGCGATATCCATGGTGTGTTTGTCTTCATCCACCACGATAGAAGCGACGTCTGCTGGCGCCATTGCGTTAATCACGAATTGCGCCGGGTTATCATCCCACAGGACGATATCAATACGCTCGCCGCCCAGTTCGGTAGAAACCGCCTGAACGCGCGCACCGCGCATACCAACACACGCGCCGACCGGATCAATACGCTTGTCGTTGGTCTTAACGGCGATTTTCGCACGCGATCCTGGATCGCGAGCTGCCGCTTTAATTTCGATCACTTCTTCGCCAATTTCTGGCACTTCAATGCGGAACAGTTCAACCAGCATTTCCGGTTTGGAACGAGTTACGAACAGTTGCGCACCGCGCGCTTCCGGGCGTACAGAGTACAGAACGCCACGAATACGGTCACCTGGGCGGAAGTTTTCACGCGGGAGCATGTCTTCACGCAGGATCACGGCTTCAGCATTGCTGCCCAGATCCAGAGAAATGTTGTCGCGGTTTACTTTCTTCACCACGCCAGTAACGATTTCGCCTTCGTGCTCGCGGAATTGATCAACAACCATTGCACGTTCAGCTTCACGTACTTTCTGTACGATAACCTGTTTCGCGGTCTGAGTGGTGATACGGTCAAAGGTGACAGATTCAATCTGATCTTCAACATATTCGCCCACGTTCAGACTTTCGTCTTCGAAACGTGCCGCTTCCAGCGTAATTTCTTTGGTCGGCTGAGTAACTTCTTCTACGATTACCCAACGACGGAAGGTATCGAAATCACCGCTTTTACGATCGATTTCTACGCGAACGTCGATCTCTTGCTCATATTTTTTCTTTGTTGCTGTAGCCAGCGCACTTTCCAGCGCTTCAAAAATTTTCTCGCGTGGCAGCGCTTTTTCGTTGGATACGGCTTCAACAACAGCCAAAATTTCTTTGTTCATCGCGGGCTTTTCACCTCAATCCAGACTGTTAAAAGTGGGGAACCAGGTTCGCCTTCTGGATATTACTCAGCGCGAACACTTCATCTTTACCGTCGACTGTGACCGTGATCATCTCACCGTCCACCGCTTTGATAACGCCCTGCCATTTACGACGGTTTTGTACCGCCATACGAAGAACCAGCGTGACTTCTTCACCCAGGAAACGCACGTAGTGTTCAGCTGTGAACAGAGGACGGTCGAGACCCGGAGAGGAGACTTCCAGGTTATAGGCAACGGTGATCGGGTCTTCGACATCCATCACGGCGCTTACCTGATGGCTCACATCAGCACAATCATCAACATTGATGCCATCTTCACTATCAATATAGATGCGCAGTGTGGATGTGCGACCGCGAATAAATTCGATGCCGACCAGTTCGTAGCCCAGGGCTTCAACCGGCGCTGTAATCATCTCTGTTAATTTTTGCTCTAATGTGGACAAGCCCACCCCCAAGACATAAAAAAAGGGCCTAAAGCCCAGTTATTCTGTAGTCAGATAACAAAAAACCCCGATAAATCGGGGTTTTAGATAACTGAACCCTATAACCGCACCTGCGGTTCGGAGAACCTTCCGAAAGAATTTTTTTCAAATCCAGCTAAGAAGGCCTAAGTCTTCACAGTATATTTGAAAAAGAACTCTAAGGGAAAGTGGTTGCGGGGGCCGGATTCGAACCGACGACCTTCGGGTTATGAGCCCGACGAGCTACCAGGCTGCTCCACCCCGCGCCTGAAACGTGGCAAATTTTACTTGTTTTGGGTAAAAAATGCAAATACTGCTGGGATTTGGTACCGAGGACGGGACGTAAAATCTGCGCACAGTATATTGATTCACTATGTGTTATGTCAACCTTGTTACGACTATGCAAATCAATGAATGCTAACCAGCACAAATACGGCGGAAGACAGGAAAGATAAATCCGCCATCTACAGCGTTATTTAACGAAATTATCACTAAACTCTTCCTGTCATCGTTAAAAGGTGATTAAATGAAAACTCATTTATTTTGCATAAAAATGCAATTAACATAAAAAGCCGACCTCTTCACCAGTCTATCAAGCAGGGTTTTATTTTATGACGACGATTCTCAAGCATCTCCCGGTAGGTCAACGTATTGGTATCGCTTTTTCCGGCGGCCTGGACACCAGTGCAGCACTGCTGTGGATGCGACAAAAAGGGGCTGTCCCATATGCATATACTGCGAATTTGGGCCAGCCGGATGAGGATGACTATGACGCCATTCCTCGCCGTGCAATGGAATATGGTGCTGAGAATGCTCGCCTGGTTGATTGCCGCAAGCAGTTGGTTGCCGAAGGGATCGCTGCCATTCAGTGTGGTGCGTTCCATAACACCACCGGCGGGCTGACCTATTTCAATACCACCCCACTGGGCCGCGCAGTGACAGGCACTATGTTGGTTGCCGCCATGAAAGAAGATGGCGTGAACATTTGGGGTGACGGTAGTACCTATAAAGGCAACGATATTGAACGTTTCTATCGTTATGGTCTGTTAACCAACGCCGAACTGCAGATTTATAAACCGTGGCTGGATACCGATTTTATCGACGAACTCGGTGGTCGCCATGAGATGTCCGAATTTATGATCGCCTGCGGCTTCGACTACAAGATGTCTGTCGAAAAAGCGTATTCCACCGACTCCAATATGCTCGGCGCGACTCACGAAGCAAAAGATCTGGAATTCCTGAACTCCAGCGTCAAAATCGTCAACCCGATTATGGGCGTTAAGTTCTGGGATGAGAGCGTGAAGATCCCGGCTGAAGAAGTGACCGTACGCTTTGAACAAGGCCATCCGGTTGCGCTGAACGGTAAGACCTTCAGTGACGACGTTGAGATGATGCTGGAGGCCAACCGTATCGGCGGTCGTCATGGTCTGGGTATGAGCGACCAGATTGAAAACCGTATTATTGAAGCAAAAAGCCGCGGTATCTATGAAGCCCCGGGGATGGCGCTGCTGCACATCGCCTACGAGCGTTTGCTGACCGGTATTCATAACGAAGACACCATTGAGCAATATCACGCGCACGGTCGCCAGCTCGGTCGTCTGTTGTATCAGGGGCGCTGGTTCGACTCACAGGCGCTGATGCTGCGTGATGGTCTGCAACGTTGGGTAGCCAGCCAGATTACCGGCGAAGTCACGCTGGAACTGCGTCGCGGTAACGACTATTCAATCCTTAACACCGTGTCTGACAACCTGACCTACAAGCCAGAACGTTTGACCATGGAGAAAGGTGATTCCGTATTCTCGCCAGACGATCGTATCGGTCAACTGACCATGCGTAACCTGGATATTACCGATACTCGTGAAAAGCTGTTCGGCTATGCACAGTCTGGCCTGTTGACCGCCTCTTCCGCAACCGGTCTGCCACAGGTTGAGAATCTGGAAAACAAGGCGAAGTAATCCCTTTACATAAATGACAAAAGCCGCTTGCGCGGCTTTTGTCATTTAAAATTTATGAACGCAGCAGCTATATGTAAATGCATAAAAGTAATCAACCTATTGATGATTTGTATTCATGCAGTTTTATACCTCAGCCTTTCGCTAAAGCGTATTAACATTGCTCAAAGTTAGTTAACCGATTGTTCACTCAACTGTAAAAATACACATCTCACTTACCACGTATTAACCGCTAATAAAACCGCCAGGATTAATAGTATCTCCCCATTCCCCTCTGCGCGCTAAGGAAGAACTTACTCATCAAGAGTGAAATAACGTAGCCAAACCGGTTAAATGCCGCAGTATTGACAACATCTCCGCCAAACGGCAAAATGCTCCAGCATTTATCATTTGTTTTAATAAGCAAAATCTTACCAGACAACAGGTATGCTTTAGTGATAAACCCGTATAATTTCATGTTTTGTAACCTGTTGAATGATATAAAAACTTGATATTTTGCCGTACTCAGGTAATGAGATGGTGACTCACAAAACATATCTGAAGGCATCGTTCCTGAAGAACTCCCGAGTTGATTTTGGTTGTAGTACTATGCTGAAGCAACCCACAGCCTGGTTTTCCTGCGGTACTTCACCTAACTGACTGAAAATATAGCCATCCAGTTCTACATGAAAAAATGTGTGTAATCAACACGTTGAATGGCAATAGTCACAACAGAAAAGATCCGCAAGAAAATGCTGATTTTCGACCATTACAGGTCTAAAATACTGAAGCTATCTGCATATTTAAAAATAGCGGTTGTGAAGTTAAGTTTAAACATCACTTAACTTTTAGTTCAAAATCTTATAGCCTTCATCGCTTGTACAAGCATGGCTAGGGCGGTAGCGTTCCTAAAAAAAGCATGAAGGCAACAGAATGATGCCAGATACTGGTCATTCGGTGATGGCAGAACATACATCCTCAACTCGTTTTTAGCACATATATTGTAATTTAGACTAAGAAATAACCTCCTGATGCCTCATTTGTAATTTAACAAAAATGCTTACTGCTATAATCTATACATCACACAAAGAGAATTTTTCAAATAGGAATTATCTCGTTTTAGCCCATATTAGATATACATTGAATTAAATACCTTTAACACCAGAGGTAATAAATTTGAATCTCAAAATAAACATTTATTTATGTTTGGCGATATTTATTGGTAAGATTTTTTTAGATGCTATTTTATTTAAAGGGTTTACGGTTGATAGCTGGACATATTATGACTTATCAAAACAAATATTTTCTGGATATGAACCATCTTTCATCAGACAGTATCAATATAATTCGTTACATAGCCCTTCGTTTCCTTTTTTCTATCCTTTACTGATACACTTCATAGACACCATTTTAAATATCGGAATTTACTCTTCACTGGTATTAAATATTTTAATATTAATAGCCTGTTGTATTGTTTCAGGAGCAATATTAAAAAAATTAAATTTAAATCAAGAACGACTAATAATAATCTCATTTATATTATTATACCCCCCCTTTTTTCAGGAGGTGGCTTATGGAAGATCAATACCACTGGCGACGCTAGAAATATTATTAATTAGCTATATTTTCATCTCGCAGCAATATCTTAGCACCAAGCAATTATTTACTATTGGCTTAATTTTTTCAGTATCCATACTGACACGTTTTGAATTTCTCATCTCATTTATAATTTTCACATTATGGGTGTTATTTAAAGAGAAAAAGGTAATTGGGAAAATTTTATTCTTAGTCCCACCACTAATATCTATTGTAATATGGATAACGTATTCTGAGCGATATTTCAATACGTTATGGATAACTGAAAGCTCTAAATTAGTGTTGATGCCACCCCAGTTTGGTGCTCTAGATTATGTACCATCAATTGAAAATAATAGTTTTTTAAGTTTCATAACAAATATCATAGTAAAAGAAATAAAAACATTTACTTCATTTATACTATGGGGGGCATTAACACCTACATTTATAATATTAGCATATCTGATTTATAAGTATATTTCTCATAAGAAAAATATGCTTATCACGTTAAAGGGATATATAGGTACTAAACTAATTTTCCTGATCGTTACTATTAGTTCAGTAGTGCCTATTGTAGGACTCACAGGATATACTGATGGTAGATATTTCTTTAACCTATACTTATTAATAACGCTTTTCTTACTTTATACAACGCCTGCAATTTACAGTAAAAATAAGATAACGACACTGTGTTTGATCTATACAATTATAATTAGTTCAGCCTGGACTATCGGGAGAACGGTAAAAAAAAGCATATCAATTGACAGCTCACAAGAATATATAACACTGATAGATAAAGATAACATACGGCAATGTGTTGAAAAGCATAATTTGGAGAGGATTTTGTTTATTACAGAAAATGGCTTTGAACAAGTATCTGTATCCGAAGACGCTATAACCAGTACAGCATTGTATTTTTTGTCTCCGACTAATATTGACAAAAATAATATCAATAGATTTATTCACGACTATAATATTGATGCCATTTACAGTAAGAATTCAATATTAACAGACTTACCGACTATTCAATGCACTAGTAAATTGCATATTATCAAAAAATGAAATTTTTCATATCAATTTTTAGTGGCAGTTTGTTATCACAAGTGCTTGGAATAGGCATCATGCTGGCTCTTGTGAAATTTTATTCAGTAGAAGCTTTCGGCCTTTATGCAACAATTATGGCATGGTCAGGCCTGATATCCTACGTCGGTGCATTACGACTGAATCTTTTGCTAATCACCAGTGATATCTATGAAAAGCGGTTGCTCTTTCGTGCTTGCCAGATACTATCGTTGAGTACAACGATAGTATCATCGCTAATAGTGGTTATCAGTGTTCTATTTTTCAACTTATCAATTATTTATATTTCTATACCAATCCTTATTTTTTGCTTCAACTCATTTGAGATTCTCTATGATTACCACACATCAACCGGTAACCATCGAAAACTAAATATAATGCAACTAAATAGAGTTATATTAGTTGGTTTATCACAATTAGCACTAATGAAGTTTCAGTATGGGCTTATTATCGGGACAATCATTGGCTCAACGATTGTACTGATTATTAGTAGAATCAAGTTTGATAATAGCAAAGAGAAATGGTTAGGCGCGTCAATAAGTATTGTCAGAAAAAATACTAAATATATGATTATCCATACAACATCATCGATGATTCCATCTATAGGAACTCATTTACCAATAATATTTATTTCCAGTTTCTTTGGCTATCATTCCTCAGCACTGTATGCAATCGCAGAAAAAATAACCACGGTCTTTGTCACGCTAATGAACTCGGCAATGAGTCGCGCAGTGCTTTATAGCCTCTCAAATAAAGAAAAAAGAGCATTATTTAAATATGGCATTATCGGCATCATATTAGGCGTTATATATATAATATCATCGTACTTTATATTACCTGCAGTTGTTTATCTAATTGGCAATAAATGGAGTGGTAGTATTATATACTTGCAGAGTTTATCTTTCTGGCTTGCGGCAATATTAATTCTGTCCCCCAGTTATAATCGCGCTATTTTTTTTACTGCTACAAAGGAAATTTTCTTTATCGATTTATTGAGATATGGATTGAAACCTATTTTCTATATAACACTCTCAGTAATAGGTATAAAGCTACATAACATTGTAGCTTTGACATCTGTCAGCATGTACATACTGGCAATAATAGTCTTTATATTTTTATCTTTAAGGTGGAAGGATGTCTCGAATAGCTTTTATCAAAAATAGTTTAGAGTATCTACCTGAGATCGAAATTTACAAAGATTATTTCTCCAACCTTGGGTTACAAGTATCTATCGTAGAACATCCCGAAGATATATTAAATGCAGATATATATTGGTTTTTTATGGGAGTGGAACATAAAAAGAAAGTATCAGGACTGCATATTCATGAATATGCTTCACTTTCCACTCCGCCCTACGGAATTGTAAAAGACAAAATAAAAAGATTAATAAATATCGTTCCAGATGGAAGAGTGTTTTTAAATGAAACAATAAAACAAAAGGCATTCTTTAACGACCATGTCCCATTTACATATAGAGATATGGGGGTTAGCGAACACTTCTTTAGGAAAAATAATAATATAACAAAAGAATATGATTTCGTGTACATTGGGAGTCTCTCAGCAAAAAGAAACATAAGAAAACTACTGCAGTGTTTTAGTGAAAAATATTATCAGTACACATTACTTGTGATTGGCGAATGCCCTAATGACTTATATAATGATTTTAAAGCCTTTCCTAATATAATATTTTCTGGTCGGCTAAATTACAAGGATATACCAGCATTAGCCTGTAAAGCAAAGTGTGGGATAAATTACACCCCTAATATTTACCCTTATAAATATCAGACATCAACAAAGGTACTAGAGTATTTAGCGATGGGACTAAACGTATGCTCAACTCGAATTGAATGGGTTGAGTCTTTTGCTAAAAATAAAAAAATTGATAACATTCAATTTTTCAATGAAAGCCTAATTGATTTTAGACCTGAGGACTATTTATCAAATGGCGAGTATTGGGCGCACATTAAAGAATATAACTGGGATAAAATAATGGATAAGGCCAATCTACTTAACTTTATCCATTCAATAATAAAAAATAGGAGAATTGATGAACATAACAAATGATTCTATCATTATTGGCGGAGGCTTTTTTGGTGTTTATATCGCTAACTATTTAGCTTCCCAAGGACATAAGGTCACTCTGTTTGAAAAAGAATCGTCTTTAATGGAGCGTGCCTCGTATGTAAACCAGGCTCGCGTACACAATGGTTATCATTATCCACGCAGCCATCTCACAGCATTAAGGTCCAGGGCATCATTCCCAATTTTCTGTAATGATTTTAAAGAATGTATTGATGATGAATTCTCAAAATTTTATATGGTCGGGCGCATTCTTGGAAAAGTAACTGCACGTCAGTTTCAGTTATTTTGCCAAAGGATAGGGGCGCCTTGTGATATCGCCCCACATTGGATCAGAGATCTAACGAATAAAAACCTAA
>NZ_JABXRT010000002.1:0-167404 GCF_014104295.1 Citrobacter sp. RHBSTW-00029 | reverse complement strand
TGTGAGACAGAATAGATGAATGACTGTCCACGACGCTATGCTCAAAAGAACGCGGCTTATCGGATAGCTTCACTCTTTATAGAATCCCGCTTCGGCGGGGTTTTTACTTTGTGAGACAGAATAGATGAATGACTGTCCACGACGCTATGCTCAAAAGAACGCGGCTTATCGGTCAGCTTCACTCTTTATAGAATCCCGCTCCGGCGGGGTTTTTGCTTTGTGTGGCGTAGCCCACAGGAAGTCATCATTCTGTCCGTTGTAACATAAATTATGTTCTCTCCTTTGAATTGCCATCTTCTACTTTATTCATATCAGAAATACCCGTTTTTGGCGTGATAAACAGAGTGTCTTTAAATTACTCATGATCTTTAACATTAAAGCAATACCATCAACAAAAAATTACATTATTAATAAATGATCGTTGTGATTTTTTTCTGATTATTTTAGTGTCGCCTTTTCTTTATTCAGGTCGAATAAAAGGGGACAGAGTCAATTACTAATAAAATGGTTAAAAAGTAAGCGAAAAAACCGCTCAAAAAAAATTGATTCATTATTATTTTTGATTGTTGTCACAATAATGGACATTTCTATTCATAACAATGACCCACGAATTCAGTACGAATTTCCACTTATTGCAAAATTTTAAATTAATAGGAAACCATTATGGGAACAGTAAGCTCAGGCTCTGCTCATAAAATGGGAGTCATTGCCCTAACGTTAGTGACTGCATCAAATATGATGGGGTCTGGCGTATTTATGTTGCCAACTAATCTCGCAGGCATAGGCTCCATCTCAATATGGGGATGGGTATTTACCATCATCGGTGTTATTGCACTTGCATTAGTTTTCGCTAAAACCAGTTTAATTACACCTCGTACCGGCGGTATCGTTGCTTATGCCAGTGATGCCTTCGGCCCATTCATTGGGTTTCAGACAACAATGTGCTATTGGATCAGCGCATGGGTAGGTAACGTTGCATTATTGGTCGCAGGTGTCGGCTATCTCAGTTTCTTTTTCCCGGAGCTTAAAAATCCAACTTACGGTTGTATTGCCGCAATTATTATTCTGTGGGCATTTGTTTTCCTTGCTAGTTTTGGTGCCAAAGTTGCGGGGCGGGCACAATCCTTTACCGCAACCTGCGGGTTAATCGTAATATTAGGCGTAGGATTTATTGGGTGGTTCTGGTTTAACCCGTCGCTCTATACTGAAGTTTATAATGGAACGGGACATAGTGATTCCTCGGCAATTATTTCTGCTGCGTCGATTGCGCTATGGGGCTTCCTTGGTATTGAATCTGCAGTCGTTTCTACCGGTCAGGTCGAAGATCCTGAACGCACGGTTCCTCGGGCTACCGTTATGGGGTTATTAATCGCTTCCGTATGCTATGTTGGTAGCTGCACCGTTATTATGGGGTTGGTACCACATAATGTTCTGGTAGATTCAGCCGCACCTTTTGCTGATGCCGCACGCTATATGTTCGGTAATACGGCAGGGAACATTGCTTCCGCACTGAGCATCATTGCCTGCTTTGGCTCAATTTCAGGTTGGTTGATACTTCAGTCAGAAGGTCCGCGCGCAGGTGCTCAACAAGGACTTTTCCCGAAATTCTTTGAAGAAACCAACAAGCAAGATGTCCCGATGAAAAGCCTCGTTTTTACCGGTGTATTAATGAGTATTGTCTTGCTTCTGACGGCATCTCCGAATCTGGCGAAACAATTCCAGGCTGTAATCTTAATGTCGGTATTTGCTTCACTTCTGCCATATATGTACGCCCTGATTTCGCTTCCAATTATCCTTGTTTCAAAGAAAGCCAATCGTGGAAGATCGTTTATGTTTTACTGCACGTTGGTTGTTATTGGCATGATTTACTGCATTTTTGCTTTGCTTGGTTCTGGCAGCGACTCCATATTCTGGGGCATCTTGATGATGATGGTAACCATTCCATTGTTCTCATTTGTTGCTGCCGGGCGTAGTAAGAAAGGTCAGGATATTCTTTATTTAGATAAACGTATCTAAACGTATCCAACTGTATTGGTTTTATCCACGGGAGTTTAAAATGACATTATCTATTGTCGATCAGAATAAGCTCGATGCTTTTTGGTCATATTGCGTAAAAAATCAGTATTTTAATATAGGTTATCCGGAGTCAGCCGACTTCGATTACACGATACTGGAACGGTTTATGCGTTTCTCCATAAATAATTGTGGTGACTGGGGGGAGTATTGCAATTATTTGCTGAACTCGTTTGATTTTGAAAAAGAAGTAATAGAGTATTTCGCCAGTATTTTCAAAATCCCATTCGAAGAAAGCTGGGGTTACGTTACCAATGGGGGAACTGAAGGCAATATGTTTGGCTGCTATCTGGGGCGTGAACTGTTTCCAGAAGGTACGCTTTATTACTCGAAAGATACTCATTATTCCGTTGCGAAAATTGTTAAGTTGTTGCGCATTAAATCAAGTCTGGTGGAATCACAGCCGAATGGTGAGATGGACTATGATGATTTGATTCGTAAAATTCAACGCGATAACGAAGAACATCCGATTATTTTTGCAAATATCGGCACAACCGTTCGTGGCGCTATTGATAATATTGCTGAGATCCAACAACGGATTGGTCAACTGGGTATCAAACGTGACGATTATTATCTACACGCTGATGCTGCGTTGAGCGGTATGATTTTGCCGTTTGTGAACGATCCGCAGCCTTTTAACTTCGCTGATGGTATTGATTCTATTGGCGTTTCAGGTCACAAAATGATTGGTTCGCCTATTCCCTGCGGCATCGTGGTAGCGAAAAGGAAAAACGTTGACCGGATTTCTGTCGAAATTGATTACATCTCTGCACACGATAAAACCATTTCTGGTTCTCGTAACGGCCATACACCGCTAATGATGTGGGAAGCTATTCGCAGCCATTCCTGGAGCGACTGGCAACGCCGCATTGAACATAGCCTGAATATGGCGCAGTACGCAGTCGATCGCTTACAGGCTGCTGGTATTGATGCCTGGCGCAATAAAAACTCTATTACCGTGGTTTTCCCTTGTCCGTCAGAAGCCGTCTGGAAGAAGCACTGTCTGGCCACCTCCGGTGACATCGCTCACCTGATTACCACTGCGCACCACCTTGACTCCAGCAAGATTGATGAGCTGATTGACGATGTGATTGCTGACCTGAACCAGCAGGCCGCATGAAGAAAGGGCAGTGATAATCATCACTGCCCTCAGGGGCGGCGCAACCGATGCCGAGACCAATCATTATCGGTTGCGTCTATCAGGCTCTGTTCTTACAGAGCCTTCAACGAGATTAACGCTTTACCGATGGGTTGTAACGACAAACTTTGGCCCTGGACATGCGCGGGAGGAGTCCCGTTCATCTCACTATGATCTATTAAATGAGGACTGGCATGGATAAATGTTGCGCGAAGACAAACCAAATGGGTCTGCTTGCGCTGACCATGATGACAGCATCAAATATGATGGGTAGCGGTGTGTTTATGCTGCCTGCCACGCTTGCGAGAATAGGTTCAATCTCTGTCTGGGGATGGGGACTCGCGTTTTTAGCGATTGCTGCTCTGGCACTCATTTTCTGCAAAATGAGTGAGTTATTTCCGCGCAATGGCGGCATCATAGCCAGTATTACTGCCAGCTTTGGCCCCTTTATCGGCCTACAAATGACATTGTTCTATTGGTTGTCAACGTGGATTGGCAACTGCGCGCTGCTGTTAGCCGGCGTGGGATATCTCTCTTTCTTCTTCCCGGTATTACACAACCCACTTTATGGTACGACAGCATGCATTGTGCTGCTTTGGTGCTCTGTTCTTTGGGGATTACGTGGAGCGAAACGGGTTGGCTATATGCAAATGTTCACGGGCAGCTGCATGGTGCTGGTGATCCTCAGCATCGGCGTCATGGGCTGGGGACATTTTGACGTTGCGCGTTATCAGGCAGCCTGGAATCTTAGTGGCGTCAGTGATCATCAGGCAATCATTAACGCGGCAACTATCTCATTATGGGGTTTTCTGGGCATTGAATCTGCATCTGTCTCGTTTAGCCAAGTGAAAAACCCACGCCGCACAATACCTCTGGCCACCTTGTTAGGGTTGGGGCTCGCTGGGTTATGTTATGCCAGTTCAACCAATGTCATGATGGGGCTACTCCCCCATGATGTGCTGATGAACTCCTCCTCTCCTTTTGCCGACAGCGCAAAAGCAATGTGGGGAAGTACGGTTGGGGCGATTATTTCAGCCATGGTCGTTATCGCTTGCCTCGGGGCGATGCCTGGTTGGCAAATCCTGCAAACTGAAGTGCCCAGGGCTGCGGCGGAAGATAATTTACTCCCTGCTTTTTTTGCCCGTACTAACCGCCATGGTGTTCCCTGGTGTGGGTTGATTTTTACTGCAGCGCTGATGACTGCACTCCTGCTATTCACATTGTCGCCAAATCTGCAGAACCAGTTCCAGAGCGTGATTACATTGGCCATCTCTGCCAGCTTACTCCCCTATGCATTTGCTGCAGTATCACTGCCGGTCATGATAGTTGTTCATCGCCGGGGAGGTGATGCCAGTTTCTGGAGTTATTGCTGCCTCAGCCTGGTTGCGTTGAGCTTTATTGCACTGGCGCTAATGACAGAGAGTGCCTCTACCGTGGTATGGGGCATTATTTTACAGATGATCACCATCCCTCTTTACCTTCTTTATGTTGCCCGGCGCCATCGTCTGAACAAGGGTGTCCCGCAGCACAATTTGACTGAACAATCTTTTTCTTTATTAAGCAAGGAGTTGTCATGAGCAAAATTCAGGCTATACGAGGTATGCGCGATGTGCTGCCTGACGAAACACCAATGTGGCAGTGGCTGGAGCGTAAATTTCATCAAATGGCGTTTCGTTATGGATACCAGGAAATGCGTCTGCCGCTCCTGGAGCCCGTTGCGCTCTTTGAACGTGCGGTGGGTGAAGCGACCGATATCGTCTCAAAAGAAATGTACGATTTTACCGATAAAAGCGGTGAGCATATTACCTTGCGTCCGGAAGGGACCAGCGGATGTATGCGTGCGGTCCTGGAAAATAACATGTGTTACAACAAGTCACAGCGTTTGTGGTATCAGGGACCGATGTTTCGTTACGAGCGTCCGCAAAAAGGGCGGTTACGCCAGTTCACGCAGTTTGGCGTCGAAGCCTTCGGAATGTCCGGTGCCGATGTTGATGCTGAACTGATCTTTATGGTGCGCGATCTATTTGAAGATTTAGGCATATCACAGAACGTCCGGCTGGAAATTAACTCATTAGGGACGCCGGAAGAACGCCAGGCACATCGCAGGGAACTGGTGAGTTGGTTTACTCAACATAGAGACTTGTTGGACGAAGACAGCATCAAGCGTCTGGACGTAAACCCTCTGCGTATCCTCGATAGTAAAAACCCTGAAATGCAAGAAATGATAGAGAACGCACCTCGTTTACTGGATTTTCTGGAGGATGATTCACAGCGGCATTTCAATACGTTGCGGACTCTGCTCGACAATGCCGATATAACCTATCACATTAACCCACGCTTGGTGCGCGGGTTGGATTACTATTCACGCACTGTTTTTGAATGGATTACCGATGACTTAGGTTCTCAGGGGACAGTCTGCGGTGGTGGTCGTTATGATGGTCTGGCTGAGTTATTTAATGGTAAGAAATTGCCCGCCTGTGGGTTTGCCATAGGTATCGAACGATTGTTGCTTCTGCTGCAGACTGTTTATGATGGTCTGAATCCTCAGTGGCAATTCCATCCTGACGTTGTGATTACCAGCGAGCTGGAGGATGGGGGCATACAGGTGCAAGTGCTGGCTTGCGCGCTTCGTCGAGACTTGCCTGGTTTGCGTGTCCTCACTGATTGTAGCGGTACCAAACTTAAACGACAGCATCAAAATGCCCTTAAGAGCGGTTGTCGTTTTATTCTGACCATTAATGCTGATCAACAAATTCGTCTTTGGGATTTACAAAATAACCAGCAAAATTTACTAGCGATTCAAGATATTGCATTACGACTTGATGAGCTTAACCAGAAATAAGTGAACTGGGCTATCAAAAGGGCATCTTGTTGTCTTTTGGTAGCTCCTGTAAGATTCTCTAGAAATCCTAATATATTAACAGACGTGGCTTATGCACTAATAAAAAACACTATTTAGCCAACTTAAATATTATTTAAACATTATTCCTATGCCACGAAAAAACCGATTATTTATCGATGGAATTCCTCACCTCGTGCAATTGTGCGGGCATAATGATGAAACTATTTTTAAAGGTGAAGAAGATTACCAGTATTTTTATCAATGCGTCGACACTGCAATGAGTATCTATGCGGTAAGATTACATGCGTATTCACTTTCATCAAAGAAAATATTTTTATTTCTGTCCGCTCCTGATAAAGAATGCCTCGGGCGTTTTATGCAATATATCGCCAAAGGTTACACCCACTACTTCAACCACCGTCACCAACGCCATGGCACGCTTTGGGATAGTCGATACAATTGCTGCCCCGTCGAACCCAACGCCTATTTCTTACTGACAAAAAAATACGTTGAATGCCATTGCGTGGATGAAACTCCGCATCATAGTTTTGCTGATTCCCCCGAAGTGCGGATCACTCCCCATGAAGAGTACCTGCGCCTCGGAGAAAATGCGGCGCAGCGTTCCGGTGCCTACCAGCGCTTTTGCCTGGGGATGATTGTTCCGGCAGTCATTACGCGTATTGAGTCATCACTGGCGCAAAACTGCCTACTGGCAACGACACCTTACTCTCAGTCGCTGGAAGAAAAATATCAGCGGAATCTGCGGCCACGAAAAAGTGGTCGTCCACGTAAGCATTACCAGAACCCCGCCGCGGACTGGGAGTGGCTGGAAAAAAAAGCGGAGTATTTATTGCAGCAGTATTGCTACAAGGAGATCCGCATGCCGCTTCTTGAAAGGCTGGAAGAAAACGCTACGAGGTCTTTTTCCGGTGAAAGTGATGAGCTAATGCTTAATCATCAGGCGTTATTTCGCGGTGATGGAACGATGGGCTGTCTACGGCTTTTATCGCAATATCAGAATTTACAAATTGGCACACGATTATGGTATCTGGGGGCAATGTTCCGCCGTCAGAACCAGCAGAACATCAGCCAATTTCATCAATTGGGCGTGGAAGCGTTTGGCTATCCAGATATTGGCATTGAGATTGAACTCATTTCCTTACAGTACGATTTTTTCAAATCGCTACAACTGTTGCCGTTTGTCGAACTCAAAATCAATACATTAGGCAATGTCGAAGAGTTCACTCAATTTCGCCGTCACTTGCAGCAATACTATCAGCCGCTGGCATCACTGCTTAATGCCAGGCAGTTAGCTTGCCTGGAGCAACATCCTGAGCGCTTACTGAGTGATAAAGATAATTTGATGCTGCGCCTGGCAGAAAAGGCGCCGCAACTTGAAGCATGCCTGTCATTACAATCCCGTCAGCGTTTTACGCACCTTTGCGACTCACTGACTGCACTGAATATCCCTTTTACCCACGATAAAAATCTCTTCCCCGTAAATGACTATAACGACCAGCTTTTTGAATGGTATGCGGATTCGTTGCATCACAATAAATTACTGTGTCGGGGCGGGCGTTACGACAATAGCGCCAGTCGGCTAATTGGGCATCCTGTCTCTGCATGCGGCTTCGCTTTCATGCTGGAACCGATTATGCAGTTGCTTACCGCTACGAAAAAAAGCAGCGATTATGCTAAGCATGTCGATGTTGTCATCATACCCAGCCAGGAAAGGGCACGGGATCAGGCAATACTACTTGGCCGCCGGCTCAGGCGTAATTTCCCGCATTTGAGCATTGTCAATGACTGCTCCACGCTACGCTTATCGACCCGGCAGAAGAACGCGCAACGCCAGGGAGCACGTTTTATTTTGCTTATAGACGGCAGCGACAATGAGGTCACTTTTTGTGATGAAGAAAACCATTGCTGGGTGCAAATCCCCCTTCATGAAGTGACAGCGCATTTAAGTATGGCGTTAATGATGTAACCCGGTGGCTCGCAATGAGAAGTGGCATTCCCTTTATTGAAGGGGATAACGTTCTTTATCTGGTAAAAGGTACTGGTGGATATTTCCCGTTTTGTGACAACCAACACAAAACGCTGTGCGATACGTTTTTCTCGAGAATAAATGAACGCAATCGATCGCCATCACAAAATTACTCGCTGATAAATCGTACAAAATCAGTGTTAATATAATGTTGCATATGATAATTTTATGTATGATTTTGTTTGAATATTAATAAATGCAATGTTTCTTTACAAACAAATAAGGCGAAAAAATGTGATGCATGGCGTTATTTATTCATGGTTACAATTAAAATATAATTAAATTTGATAAGTTGCTTATTAAATTTAAGCATCATTTTGCCGGATAATTGCTCTGTAATTGATTGAAATATAGCCTTTCACGATTTTTGGAAATAGCGGAAAAAACAGGTGTGTTATTGCCATAAAATTCCGTTATCCCCCCATCTTTTTTTGATTAAAGTCAGGTTAAAGTGAGATCGTGTTTTTATAATTTGTTGATTATAAAGAGTTTTATTGTTTAATAATAATCTTACAAAATGTAAGTGAAGGGGATTTGTGAGTGGTCGCACATATCCTCGATTGCTTAATTTGGTACACTTCCTGCCGTCAACAAAGTAATTAACGCAGGTCGATATGAATACTATTACTCTCCCTAAAACACAGCATTTAGTGGTCTTTCAGGAAGTCATTAGAAGTGGTTCTATCGGCTCGGCTGCAAAAGAATTAGGTTTAACTCAACCCGCTGTCAGCAAAATCATTAACGATGTTGAGGCTTATTTTGGCATTGAGTTAGTCGTACGTAAAAATACTGGTGTGACACTGACCCAGGCAGGTCAGGTGATGCTTTCATGGTCTGAATCCATTACCCGCGAAATGAAAAACATGGTTGATGAGATGAACAGCATGACCAGCAACGCGGTCGTTGATGTGTCGTTTGGCTTCCCTTCACTGATCGCCTTTACCATCATGTCCGGCATGATAAAAAAATTTAAAGAGGTGTTCCCGAAAGCGCAGGTTTCCATGTATGAGGCTCAGCTCTCCTCTTTCTTACCTGCGGTACGCGATGGGCGTCTGGATTTCGCCATTGGTACGCTGAGCGATGAGATGAAACTGCAGGACCTCCATGTTGAGCCGCTTTTTGAGTCAGAGTTTATTCTGGTGGCCAGTAAGTCCCGAACATGCACCGGCATCACCTCGCTGAGCGCGTTGAAAAACGAACAGTGGGTGTTGCCACAAACGAATATGGGTTACTACAGCGAACTTCTCACCACGTTACAAAATAATGGCATCAGCAGTGAAAACATCGTTAAAACAGACTCCGTTGTCACGATTTATAATCTTGTTCTCAATGCTGATTTCTTAACAGTAATTCCCTGTGATATGACCGCCCCATTTGGTTCAGACCAGTTTATTACTATCCCGGTAGAAGAAGCCTTACCGGTTGCACGTTATGCCGCCGTTTGGTCTAAAAATTATCGAATAAAAAAAGCAGCATCTATTTTGGTTGAATTAGCCAAAGAATATTCATCATATAATTCTTGTAGGCGAAAGCAATTAATTGAAATTGATTAAAGATTGAACTTGTTTTAATGAGAAATTAACGCCATCGGTCTATATCAGACGTTGGTCACGGCTATCTATTTACTTTAATACCCAGGTAAGAGGTTCTAATGCACATTACATACGATCTCCCAGTTGCAATTGAAGATATCCTCGAAGCGAAAAAAAGACTGGCGGGGAAAATTTATAAAACGGGAATGCCTCGCTCTAACTATTTTAGTGAACGTTGCAAAGGGGAAATTTTCCTCAAGTTTGAAAACATGCAGCGTACCGGTTCATTTAAAATCCGTGGCGCTTTTAACAAGCTCAGTTCCTTAACTGAAGCAGAAAGAATGAAGGGTGTGGTGGCTTGCTCTGCAGGTAACCATGCGCAGGGCGTTTCTCTCTCCTGCGCTATGCTCGGTATCGACGGCAAAGTGGTGATGCCAAAAGGCGCGCCGAAGTCTAAAGTGGCGGCAACCTGCGATTATTCCGCAGAAGTTGTGCTGCACGGCGACAACTTCAACGACACCATCGCGAAGGTCAGCGAGATTGTGGAAACGGAAGGCCGTATCTTTATTCCGCCATACGATGACCCGAAAGTTATTGCGGGCCAGGGAACGATTGGCCTGGAAATTTTAGAAGATCTGTACGATGTCGATAACGTGATTGTACCAATTGGCGGTGGCGGACTGATTGCGGGTATTGCCGTAGCAATTAAATCTATCAACCCAACAATTAGAATTATTGGTGTGCAGTCTGAAAACGTTCACGGCATGGCGGCATCTTTCCACGCTGGAGAAATAACCACGCACCGAACGACCGGCACCCTGGCGGATGGTTGTGACGTCTCTCGCCCGGGTACTTTAACGTATGAAATTGTTCGTGAGTTGGTGGATGACATTGTCCTGGTCAGCGAAGATGAAATTCGCAACAGCATGGTGGCATTAATTCAGCGAAATAAAGTTGTGACTGAAGGTGCCGGTGCGCTGGCATGCGCAGCATTATTAAGCGGGAAATTAGATAGCTATATCCAGAACAGAAAAACAGTCAGCATTATTTCTGGCGGTAATATCGACCTTTCTCGTGTATCTCAAATTACTGGTTTAGTTGACGCTTAATATACTTCGTTGAGGATAGGATATGAGTACTACTGATAGCATTGTATCCAGCCAGACAAAACAGTCGTCCTGGCGCAAATCGGACACCACCTGGACACTGGGTTTATTTGGTACAGCCATCGGCGCAGGGGTGCTGTTCTTCCCTATCCGCGCAGGTTTTGGCGGACTGATCCCCATTCTGATCATGCTGGTGTTAGCATACCCCATCGCCTTCTATTGCCACCGTGCGCTGGCACGCCTGTGTCTTTCCGGTTCTAATCCTTCCGGTAACATCACAGAAACGGTTGAAGAGCACTTTGGTAAAACGGGCGGCGTGGTTATCACGTTCCTCTACTTCTTTGCGATTTGTCCGCTGCTGTGGATTTATGGCGTCACCATTACCAACACCTTTATGACCTTCTGGGAAAACCAGCTGCAGATGCCCGCGTTAAACCGTGGCTTCGTGGCACTGTTCCTGCTGCTGTTGATGGCATTCGTCATCTGGTTCGGTAAAGATCTGATGGTTAAAGTGATGAGCTACCTGGTATGGCCGTTTATCGCCAGCCTGGTGCTAATCTCTCTGTCTCTGATTCCTTACTGGAACTCTGCGGTTATCGATCAGGTTGACCTCAGCAATATCGCACTGACTGGCCATGACGGCATCCTGGTTACCGTATGGCTGGGTATTTCCATCATGGTGTTCTCTTTCAACTTCTCGCCAATCGTTTCTTCCTTCGTGGTCTCTAAACGCGAAGAGTATGAGAAAGATTTCGGTCGCGAATTTACCGAGCAGAAATGTTCCAAAATCATCTCCCGCGCCAGTATGCTGATGGTTGCCGTGGTTATGTTCTTCGCCTTTAGCTGCCTGTTTACGCTGTCTCCGGCAAATATGGCGGATGCGAAAGCACAGAACATTCCAGTACTGTCTTACCTGGCGAACCACTTCGCGTCACTGTCCGGTACGAAGTCCACCTTCGCGACCGTTCTGGAGTACGGTGCTTCTATCATCGCCCTGGTCGCTATCTTCAAATCTTTCTTCGGCCACTATCTGGGTACGCTGGAAGGTCTGAACGGTCTGGTGCTGAAGTTTGGTTACAAAGGCGATAAAACGAAAGTTTCCGTCGGCAAACTGAACACCATCAGCATGATCTTCATCATGGGCTCCACCTGGGTTGTGGCTTACGCCAACCCGAACATCCTGGACCTGATTGAAGCAATGGGCGCGCCGATTATCGCCTCACTGCTCTGCCTGCTGCCGATGTATGCCATCCGTAAAGCGCCGTCACTGGCGAAATACCGTGGCCGTCTGGATAACGTGTTTGTTACCGCGATTGGTCTGCTGACCATCCTGAACATTGTCTACAAACTGTTTTAATCCATAAGCTCAGGATGAGCGGAGTAGTGAAATGAATGAGTTTCCGGTAGTACTGGTTATTAACTGTGGTTCATCTTCCATTAAATTCTCAGTGCTGGATGCAGCAAACTGTGAAGTTTTACTGGCGGGAATTGCAGACGGTATTAACTCTGAAAATGCGTTCATAGCAATTAATGGAGGAGAGCCAGCTAAGCTGGCTCACCACAGCTACGAAGACGCATTAAAAGCCATTGCCGTTGAACTGGAGAAACGTAATTTAATGGACAGCGTGGCCTTAATTGGCCACCGCATTGCCCACGGCGGAAATATCTTTACCGAATCAGCCATTATTACTGATGAAGTTATCGAAAATATCCGCCGGGTCTCTCCTTTAGCACCGTTACATAATTATGCGAACTTAAGCGGAATCGAATCTGCTCAGCATCTTTTCCCTGGCCGGCAGCAGGTTGCGGTATTTGATACCAGCTTCCACCAGACGATGGCGCCTGAAGCGTATTTGTACGGTTTACCGTGGAAATATTTCGAAGAGTTGGGCGTTCGTCGTTACGGCTTCCACGGCACGTCGCATCGCTATGTTTCTCATCGTGCGCATGAGCTGCTTGAGCTACCGCACGATGATTCTGGCCTGGTTGTGGCTCACCTCGGGAATGGGGCGTCTATCTGTGCGGTGCGTAATGGACAGAGCGTGGATACCTCGATGGGGATGACGCCGCTGGAAGGCCTGATGATGGGGACACGCAGCGGTGATGTGGACTTCGGTGCGATGGCGTGGATCGCCAGTGAAACCAACCAGACGCTAAGCGACCTTGAACGCGTAGTGAATAAGGAATCTGGCCTGCTGGGTATTTCCGGTTTGTCGTCCGACTTACGTACGCTGGAAAAAGCCTGGCACGAGGGACATGAGCGTGCGCAACTGGCGATTAAAACGTTTGTGCATCGTATCGCGCGTCATATCGCCGGGCATGCCGCATCGCTGCATCGTCTTGATGGGATTATTTTCACCGGTGGTATAGGTGAAAACTCGGTATTAATTCGCCGCCTGGTGATTGAGCACCTTGCTGTTTTAGGCGTGAATATCGACAGTGAAATGAATAGTCTGCCAAATTCCCATGGCGAAAGAATTATCTCCAATAAAGATGCTCGTGTTGTTTGTGCGGTAATTCCCACAAACGAAGAGAAAATGATTGCGCGTGATGCCATTGCGTTAGGCAAAATTAATACACCAGTAGAATTTGCATAATTAATTTTCAGCAGAGAGATTATTTTTCATGAAGGTAAATATCGATACCAGCGATATGCTGTATGCCGAAGCCTGGAATGGCTTTAAAGGTACGGACTGGAAAGAAGAAATTAATGTCCGTGATTTTATTCAGCACAACTATACGCCTTATGAAGGGGATGAATCTTTCCTCGCCGAAGCCACGCCTGCGACCACAGCATTGTGGGAAAAAGTCATGGCGGGCATCCGTATTGAAAACTCGACGCATGCGCCGGTTGATTTTGATACCAATATTGCGACGACAATTACCGCACACGATGCGGGTTATATTGAACAGGAACTGGAAAAAATCGTCGGTCTGCAAACGGATAAGCCACTCAAGCGTGCTCTGCATCCGTTTGGCGGCATCAACATGATCAAAAGCTCTTTTGATGCTTATGGCCGTGAAATGGATGCTGATTTTGAGTACCAGTTTACTGAACTGCGTAAAACCCATAACCAGGGTGTATTCGACGCCTACTCTCCGGATATGCTGCGCTGCCGTAAATCCGGCGTGCTGACCGGTCTGCCGGACGGCTATGGTCGTGGCCGTATCATCGGTGACTATCGCCGCGTCGCGCTGTACGGTATCCGCTACCTGGTGCGCGAGCGTGAACTGCAGTTTGCCGATCTCCAGTCGAACCTGGAGTGGGGGCAGAATCTTGAAGCCACGATTCGCCTGCGTGAAGAGCTGTCTGAACATCGCCGCGCCCTGCTGCAAATGCAGGAAATGGCGGCGAAATATGGCTGCGATATCTCCCGCCCGGCGCGTAATGCGCAGGAAGCGGTGCAGTGGGTGTACTTTGCTTATCTGGCTGCGGTGAAATCGCAGAACGGCGGCGCGATGTCGCTGGGTCGCACCGCATCGTTCCTCGACATCTACATTGAGCGCGATTTCAAAGCGGGAATTTTAGACGAGCAGCAGGCGCAGGAGCTGATCGACCACTTCATTATGAAGATCCGTATGGTACGCTTCCTGCGTACGCCGGAATTCGACACCCTGTTCTCAGGCGACCCTATCTGGGCGACCGAAGTTATCGGCGGTATGGGGCTGGATGGCCGCACGCTGGTGACGAAAAACTCGTTCCGCTACCTGCATACGCTGCACACTATGGGCCCGGCACCTGAGCCGAACCTGACGGTGCTGTGGTCTGAACAGCTACCGATTGCCTTCAAAAAATATGCTGCCCAGGTGTCTATCATCACCTCGTCTTTGCAGTACGAAAACGACGATTTGATGCGTGCCGACTTTGACAGCGATGACTATGCCATTGCCTGCTGCGTCAGCCCGATGGTTATCGGCAAACAAATGCAGTTCTTCGGCGCACGTGCCAACCTCGCCAAAACGTTGCTGTATGCAATCAACGGCGGCGTGGATGAGAAGCTGAAAATCCAGGTCGGGCCGAAAACAGCACCGCTGATGGATGACGTGCTGGACTACGATACGGTGATGGAGAGCCTGGACCACTTTATGGACTGGCTGGCCGTGCAGTACATCAGTGCGCTGAACATCATCCACTACATGCACGACAAGTACAGCTACGAAGCCTCGCTGATGGCGCTGCACGATCGTGATGTCTATCGCACGATGGCCTGCGGCATGGCGGGTCTGTCCGTAGCGGCGGATTCTCTGTCGGCTATTAAGTACGCCCGCGTGAAACCGATTCGCGATGAAAACGGCCTGGCAATTGATTTCGAAATCGAAGGCGACTATCCGCAGTACGGCAACAACGACGAGCGCGTGGACAGCATTGCCTGCGACCTGGTCGAACGCTTTATGAAGAAAATTAAAGTGTTGCCAACTTACCGTAACGCGGTGCCGACGCAGTCCATCCTGACCATCACTTCCAACGTAGTGTACGGACAGAAAACCGGTAACACGCCGGACGGACGTCGCGCAGGTACGCCGTTTGCGCCAGGGGCGAACCCGATGCATGGCCGCGATCGTAAAGGTGCGGTGGCGTCGTTAACCTCGGTCGCCAAACTGCCGTTTACCTATGCCAAAGACGGTATCTCGTACACCTTCTCCATTGTGCCGGCAGCGCTGGGCAAAGAGGACAGCGTACGTAAAACCAACCTGGTCGGTCTGCTGGACGGTTACTTCCATCATGAAGCGCATGTGGAAGGCGGGCAGCATCTGAACGTTAACGTCATGAACCGTGAAATGTTGATGGATGCCATTGAGCACCCGGAAAACTATCCGAACCTGACGATCCGCGTGTCTGGCTATGCGGTGCGCTTCAACGCGCTGACCCGCGAACAGCAGCAGGATGTTATTTCACGTACTTTCACCCAGGCGCTCTGACGCCGGAGGGACTATGAGAAAAGTTATTGCAACCGAATGTGCGCCAGGGGCGATTGGGCCTTACGTACAGGGTGTGGATCTGGGCAGCATGGTATTGACGTCAGGTCAAATCCCGGTGTGTCCACAGACCGGTGAAGTGGCGGAAAACGTAGCCGATCAGGCGCGTCAAAGCCTGGAGAACGTGAAAGCGATTGTCGAGTCTGCAGGTTTGAAAGTGAGCGATATCGTGAAGACCACCGTTTTCGTTTCCGACCTGAACGACTTCGCCACCATCAATCAGGTGTACCAGCAGTTCTTTGATGAGCATAAGGCAATCTACCCTACGCGCAGCTGCGTGCAGGTCGCCCGCTTACCAAAGGATGTGAAGCTGGAGATTGAAGCCATCGCCGTACGTGGCGACATGCTGTAATCCCTTGCGGGGCGATCTCAGGATCGCCCCGATCCTTAATGAGTGTGAAACCTGGTCTTCACTGAACGGCAATCCGAGGGTGTGGATATGATTAGCGCATTCGATATTTTCAAGATTGGCATTGGACCTTCCAGCTCCCATACCGTGGGGCCAATGAATGCAGGTAAAAGCTTTATTGATCTGTTGGTCAGCAGCGGGGAACTTCCCAGGGCCACACATATTGTGGTCGATCTTTATGGATCGCTTTCCCTGACCGGAAAAGGTCATGCGACAGATGTCGCCATCATGATGGGGCTGGCCGGTAACAGTCCGCAAAACGTTAATATAGATTCAATCGCTGGTTTTACTCAGGAAGTAGCCCGTACCGGACGTTTACCGGTGGCAGAGGGCACGCATATTGTCGATTTCTCCCCAGACGAAAATATTCTCTTTCACGCCGAAACGCTGCCGCGCCATGAAAATGGTATGCGTATCACCGCGTGGAACGGCAGCGAGACGCTGTTAAGCAAAACCTATTACTCCGTCGGCGGTGGTTTTATCGTTGAAGAGGAGCAATTTGGTCAGGCGCATGATGTTGAAGCACACGTGCCCTACAATTTTCATTCCGCCAGCGAACTGCTGAAACTGTGTGAGCGCAACGGGCTGTCTGTTTCCGGCCTGATGATGCAAAACGAACTGGCGATGCGCAGCAAAGAAGAAATCGATGCTGGCTTTGCTGCCATTTGGGACGTCATGCATGCCGGGATTGAGCGCGGCATGAATACCGAAGGTGTGCTTCCGGGCCCGCTTAATGTACCGCGTCGCGCCGTGGCACTGCGTCGGCTGCTGGTTTCCAGCGACAACCTGTCCAGCGACCCGATGAACGTCATTGACTGGATCAACATGTTCGCGCTGGCCGTGAGCGAAGAAAACGCCGCCGGGTGTCGGGTGGTGACCGCACCGACCAACGGTGCATGCGGGATTATTCCCGCCGTCCTGGCCTATTACGACAAGTTCCGCCGTCCGGTGAATGCCAACTCCATCGCCCGTTATTTGCTGGCCGCGGGGGCGATAGGTGCGCTGTATAAGATGAATGCCTCGATTTCGGGTGCCGAAGTCGGCTGCCAGGGGGAAATTGGCGTAGCCTGTTCAATGGCGGCTGCCGGGCTGACAGAGTTGCTTGGCGGTAGCCCGTCTCAGGTGTGTATTGCGGCGGAAATCGCTATGGAGCATAACCTGGGCCTTACCTGCGATCCGGTGGCCGGGCAGGTGCAGATTCCGTGTATTGAACGTAATGCGATCAACGCAGTGAAAGCCGTCAACGCCGCCCGCATGGCGCTACGTAGGACGTCAGAACCACGCGTTTCGCTCGATAAAGTGATCGAGACCATGTATGAGACGGGCAAAGACATGAACGACAAATACCGTGAAACTTCACGTGGAGGCCTGGCTATCAAAGTGATTTGCACTTAACTGAATTTGTGTTTATTTCTCCTTTGGGCGCACTTGAGTGCGCCCTTTTTTTTGTTGTGATCTGCTTCAAAAATAGAAAATAATCCCATTTTGTAAATATAAAATAGAATAATTTTATTAAACATCATGAAATGAAGGGGTATTTATGTGAAGTTTTTCTCTGACCCTCGGCGTATGATTTCTCCATTCAAACGAACTCGCCTGCACGACTCGTACCGCGTATCGCATTGATGCGGAACGGAAAAATAATAAAACCTTACCCTACATTTTGAGCGAGATTTTTATGGAAACGGCAACGAATAACAGCGTAATACTCGACGCATCAGCGCCTGCGCGTCGGGCGGGAATGAACGAAAGCGAATGGCGGGAAGCTATTAAGTTCGACAGCACGGATACCGGCTGGGTCATTATGAGTATCGGTATGGCGATTGGTGCGGGGATTGTTTTTCTTCCTGTCCAGGTCGGGTTGATGGGGCTGTGGGTGTTCTTGCTGTCCTCTATCATTGGCTACCCAGCCATGTATCTGTTCCAGCGCCTGTTTATTAACACGCTTGCGGAATCTCCGGAATGCAAAGACTACCCGAGCGTAATCAGCGGCTATTTGGGTAAAAACTGGGGCATCCTGTTAGGCGCATTATATTTTGTGATGCTGGTAATCTGGATGTTCGTCTACTCCACGGCTATCACTAACGATAGCGCCTCTTATCTGCACACTTTTGGCGTTACTGAAGGTTTACTGTCCGACAGCCCGTTCTATGGCCTGGTGCTGATTTGCATCCTGGTGGCCATCTCGTCACGCGGAGAAAAACTGCTGTTTAAAATCTCCACCGGCATGGTGCTGACCAAGCTGCTGGTGGTGGCTGCGCTTGGTGTATCGATGGTGGGAATGTGGCATTTGTATAACGCGGGCTCACTGCCGCCGATGGCGCTGCTGATCAAAAACGCAATTATCACGCTGCCGTTTACCCTGACTTCAATTCTGTTTATTCAGACGCTAAGCCCGATGGTTATTTCGTACCGCTCTCGTGAGAAATCGATTGAGGTGGCACGCCATAAAGCTCTGCGTGCTATGAACATCGCATTCGGTATTCTGTTTGTCACCGTCTTTTTCTACGCCGTTTCCTTCACACTGGCGATGGGGCATGACGAAGCGGTTAAAGCCTATGAGCAGAACATTTCCGCTCTGGCGATTGCTGCGCAGTTTATCAGTGGTGATGGTGCAGGTTGGGTGAAAATCGTCAGCGTTATTCTGAACATTTTCGCCGTCATGACCGCCTTCTTCGGTGTTTACTTAGGCTTTCGTGAAGCGACTCAGGGGATCGTAATGAACGTGCTGCGCCGCAAAATGCCAGCCGAGAAAATCAACGAAGCCCTGGTTCAGCGCGGCATTATGGTTTTCGCCATCCTGCTGGCCTGGAGTGCAATTGTGCTCAATGCGCCGGTGCTGAGCTTTACCTCTATTTGTAGCCCAATCTTCGGCATGGTGGGCTGCTTGATCCCGGCATGGCTGGTCTACAAAGTTCCTGCATTGCACAAATACAAAGGCGCCTCTCTGTACCTGATTATCGTCACCGGCCTGTTGTTGTGCGTTTCTCCGTTCCTGGCATTTTCCTGAGTTATCTGAGCAAGGGTTGTTGTTATGTTTGAGACTACATTGAATCCATTATGGGATAGTTTTATTCGCGCGGTGCAGGAAGAAGTAAAACCTGCGCTGGGTTGTACTGAACCTATCTCTCTGGCTCTGGCTGCGGCCGTCGCTTCTGCTGAGCTGGACGGCGCGGTGGAACGCATTGATGCGTGGGTCTCACCAAACCTGATGAAAAACGGCATGGGCGTTACCGTGCCGGGTACCGGGATGGTAGGTCTTCCCGTAGCGGCTGCGCTGGGGGCTTTGGGGGGAAATGCCGAGGCTGGGTTAGAAGTACTGAAAGACGCGTCGCCACAAGCGATTGCTGATGCGAAAACGATGCTTAACGCAGGGAAGGTTGCTGTGATGCTGCAGGAGCCTTGCGAGGACATCCTCTTTTCCCGCGCGAAGGTTTACGGTGCTGAAGGATGGGCGTGCGTGACGATTGTCGGCGGTCATACCAACATTGTACACATCGAGACCAATAACGGCGTGGTGTTTACTAAGCCTGAGCAGGTTCAGGCTGATGAGCAGGAATCCCCGCTGGCAGTGCTATCCCACACGTCGCTGGAAGAGATTGTGGCATTTGTGAATGCTGTGCCGTTTGACGCTATTCGCTTTATTCTTGATGCGGCAAAACTGAACGGTGCGCTGTCTCAGGAAGGACTGCGCGGCAACTGGGGCTTGCACATCGGAACTACGCTGGAGAAGCAGTGCGCACGTGGTCTGCTGGCGAACGATCTCTCCACTGCCATTCTTATTCGTACCAGCGCGGCATCGGATGCGCGAATGGGCGGGGCGACGCTGCCGGCCATGAGCAACTCCGGTTCTGGTAATCAGGGGATTACCGCCACCGTCCCAGTGATGGTTGTAGCTGAGCATTTTGGCGCAGATGAGGAGAAACTGGCGCGTGCGCTGATGCTGTCTCACCTGAGCGCTATTTACATCCATCATCAGCTTCCGCGTTTGTCTGCGCTGTGCGCGGCAACTACGGCCGCAATGGGCGCAGCAGCGGGGATGGCATGGATCGTAGATGGTCGCTACAACACCATCGCGATGGCGATCAGCAGCATGATTGGCGACGTGAGCGGAATGATTTGCGATGGCGCTTCAAACAGCTGTGCGATGAAAGTCTCAACCAGCGCATCAGCGGCGTGGAAAGCGGTGCTGATGGCGCTGGATGATACTGCCGTAACCGGAAACGAAGGGATTGTGGCGCATAACGTGGAACAATCTATCGCTAACCTGTGTGCGCTGGCGTGTCGTTCGATGCAGGAAACCGATAAGCAGATCATTGAGATCATGGCCAGTAAGGCGCATTAATCCCCAGGTCGGGTAAGGCGTTGCCGCCACCCGGCATAAGTCTAAGCCGCCTTTTCAGGCGGCTTCTTCATCTTCCAGCCGTAGTTCAGCATCGGCCACAATCGCTTCCAGCTCTGTCAGCATTTCTTCATAGCCGAAGGGAACTGTTTCCTGTTTTTTCGGCGCAGCCTGCGGCTGGTGTTTTTTTGATGACTTCTTGCTCAATAGTCGTACTCCCTTGATTCCAATGACTATACGGGCAAATCTATCAGCAAAGCGCGCAATGGGGTATCGGCAACTAACGTTATGTTAGTTTCATCACGAATAAATGCGCCATCACCGCAGGTGAGCGCTTCTTTTTCGGCACCTGAAGTGACCGCGTGGAACGTGCCATGGATCGACTGCAAATACGCGCGAGGTCCATGTAACTGAAAACTCAGTGATTCACCTTTTTGCAACTCAACATGATGTACCCAGACCTGCTGGCGAAGATGCAGGCTACCCTGTTCACCGTCCGGTGAGGCCAGCAGCTGATGCTTACCTGCACTCAGCGTGGCTTTCTGTACGCAGGCGTTTTCGCGCTGCGGGCAGGCGTCCAGCCAGAGCTGCATTCTGGTCAGGGGCTTATCTTTGCTGATATTGTGCTCGCTGTAGCTGATCCCTGGTTGCGTAGCGAGCAGTAACACCTCTCCGGCTTTGGCCTGAATATGGTTACCTTCACTGTCGCGATACTCTGCTTCCCCTTCGAGGATCAGATTGACGATATCAACCTTTGGATAGGTACGTGGCTGGAAAGAGGCCCCCGGTGCCAGAACTTCCTGGTTCAGAACACGCAGCGAGGCATAACCCAGCAGTTTAGGATCAAAATAGTGTCCAAAGGAGAAGGTATAACGGGCCTGCAGCCAGCCGTAGTCTGCTTGCCCGCATTGTTTGGCTGTACGGGTAGTAATCATAGTTCTTGACCTCTCTTTACTTCCTTTTATGTTAAATGGCTAGACGCTGCATTGTTAGCCAGATATTCTGCCCGGTATGTTCAAATTTCCTGAATGAGAACGAGATGGCCAAAGAACGGGCTTTAACGCTTGAAGCGTTACGCGTCATGGACGCAATAGACAGGCGCGGCAGCTTTGCCGCCGCGGCAGATGAACTGGGACGCGTACCTTCCGCCCTCAGCTACACCATGCAGAAACTGGAAGAAGAGCTGGACGTGGTGCTGTTTGACCGCTCAGGTCACCGCACAAAATTTACCAACGTCGGGCGTATGCTGCTTGAACGTGGCCGCGTGTTGCTGGAGGCTGCGGATAAACTGACGACCGATGCTGAAGCACTGGCCCGTGGTTGGGAAACGCATCTGACGATTGTCACTGAAGCGTTGGTGCCAACGGCGGCATTCTTCCCGCTTATTGACCGCCTTGCCGGAAAGGCGAACACGCAGCTTTCCGTCATCACTGAAGTGCTGGCCGGGGCGTGGGAGCGTCTGGAGCAGGGCAGAGCGGATATCGTGATCGCGCCGGATATGCATTTCCGCTCATCATCAGAAATTAACTCGCGCAAGCTGTACTCGCTGATGAACGTGTATGTAGCGGCGCCGGATCACCCGATCCACCAGGAGCCGGAACCGTTGTCAGAAGTCACTCGTGTGAAATACCGGGGCATAGCGGTGGCGGATACTGCCCGTGAGCGCCCGGTGCTGACAGTTCAGCTTCTCGATAAACAACCACGCCTGACGGTGAGTACGATAGAAGATAAACGCCAGGCGCTGTTGGCTGGACTTGGAGTGGCGACGATGCCATACCCGCTGGTGGAAGCGGATATTGCGGCTGGCCGGCTGCGTGTAGTTAGCCCGGAATCGACAAACGAAATAGATATCATCATGGCCTGGCGTCGGGACAGTATGGGCGAAGCGAAGTCCTGGTGTTTGCGGGAAATCCCCAAGCTGTTTGCCGGGAAATAAGAAATACGCCCCTTCAACGGAAGGGGCGTATTTAAATTCAGGACAACTGTTTGGGGTCAGCGCCGAAGCGGTTGCTCCCCGGCGTGCCGTTTTGACAGTTGAAAATAATGATGACCAACCAGCCGACGATCGGGATCAGCAGCACCAGTAGCCACCAGGCTGAACGGTCGGTGTCATGTAAACGCCGGAACTGTACTGCCCACCACGGTATAAAAACCAGAATTGCATAAATCGTTGTTAATACGCCTTCTCCCCCGGTGCGTTGCCAGCCAAACATCCTGTCTAACACGCTCAGCACGAACGTAAAGATGATGTTGACCAAAATAAACATCCAGTACTCTTTGCGCCGTGCACGACCACCAAAACCAAAGTAGTTCTTTAATACGTTTAAATACCAATCCATTTTCGCCTCGTTCTGCGTTCAATTACTTGTTTTTAAAGCAATCAAATTAAGAATAGCTGCGAATGGAATGCTGGTAAATGTTTGTAGTATTAATTATTTGGCCCGCAGATGGGTAATGCTATTCAGTTAACGCCTCAGTTTCAGAAAGTATCGCCTGTGTGGGTAGAAGTTATGAATATGCTCTCTCAGAGAAAGGGTTCCGTTCACCTCATGTTCATAGTTTCTCTGAAACACCGATTCCTGTGAACGTGTAAAGGGCGTTCACGGGTATCAGCGCTTCAGAAAAGTGATACCGCTGAGGTGAACGGAACCCTGAGTCGAAATCTCATGTTCTGCAGAATGCTTAACTGACAAGCATTCCCCCCAAGGAGACCTGTGTAAATTATGCAAAACGGCTGTCACGTCCATGAGGTTCGCTGAGGTCCTGCCACGGGCCGATAGAAATAATGCCGGTCGGGTTGATCGTTTTGTGGCTACGGAAGTAGTGATTGCGGATGTGATCGAAATTGACGGTCTCCGCAATGCCTGGCATCTGGTAGATATCACGCAGAAAACCGTACAGATTCAGGTAGTCACTGATGCGGTGTTTGTCGCACTTGAAGTGGGTGACATAAACCGGATCAAAACGTACCAGCGTGGTCCACAGGCGAATATCGGCCTCGGTTAGCTGGTCGCCGGTCAGGTAGCGATGCTGACCCAGGATCTGCTCCAGTCGAGCCAGCGATTGAAAGACTTTTTCTACGGCGTCGTCGTAAGCTTCCTGGCTGGTGGCAAACCCGGCTTTATATACGCCGTTATTGACGTTGTCATAAATCCAACTGTTCAGATCGTCAATTTTACTTTGCAGAGTCGGTGGATAGTAATCCCCGGCTTTTGCGCCCAGCGCATCAAACGCAGTGTTAAACATGCGGATGATTTCTGCAGATTCGTTGCTCACGATGGTGTGATTTTTTTTATCCCACAGCACCGGAACCGTTACCCGGCCGCTGTAGTGCGGATCGGCGTGTAAATACAGTTGATAGAGAAACTCGTGCTGGTAAAGCGTATCGCCGGTGGCCGCTGGGAAGTTGTCATCAAAGGTCCAGCCGTTTTCCAGCATCAGCGGATTGACAACGGAAACGGAAATAAACGGTTCCAGCCCTTTGAGTTTACGCAAAATCAGCGTGCGATGCGCCCACGGACAGGCCAGAGAAACGTACAGGTGATAGCGGTCTTTTTCGGCGGCGAAGCCACCTTCACCCGTTGGGCCTGGGGCGCCATCCGCGGTGAGCCAGTTACGGAAAGCCGATGCAGAGCGTTGAAATTTCCCCCCGGTTGATTTGGTGTCGTACCAGGTGTCATGCCAGACGCCGTCAATGAGTTGTCCCATAATTTTCGCTCCTCAGATAGCAAAAGCGAGGAGATATCTCCTCGCTTTTTGATGTGTTCAGTATAGTTTGCTTACCACTTTTTATTCAGTACGCGGTCAATACTGAATGCGCCCGGACCGGTGATAGCCAGCAGCAGGAAGCCGCCTGAGATGGTCAGGTTTTTCATAAACATCAGAGAGTTCACACCTTCCGCAAAGTTGCTGTGGAAGAGGAATGCCGTCAGCAGCGTGAAGCCTGCGGTGAACAGCGCGGTAGTACGGGTCAGGAAACCGAACAGAATTGCCAGACCGCCGCCAAACTCAAGCAGAATCACCAGCGGCAACATAAATCCTGGGACGCCCATGGCTTCCATGTACTGTTGGGTACCCGCATATCCGGTGATTTTTCCCCAACCTGCGGTAATAAACAGGATTGGCATCAGAATGCGCGCTACCAGTACACCAACATCTTCTAATTTCTTCATCATACTCTCCAGGAAACCACTCAGGCGGCTTATTGTGTTTTTTTGTGCAACGACGCCGCAGAGGGCGTCATTGCTGTCGATGAAGAGAATAATAAACGTGGCTAATGAGAATTGTTAGCAAGGAAAACTGTCAGAAATTTTCAAAAAATTTGAGGTTAGGTGGAAGGTGAGGGGATCAGCCGCGCAGCTGCTGTTGTCTGATGGTTGATTTCACCAGACGCCAGATGCTCCAGGCGCTAAAGCCGCGTTTGGCCCAGCGTACCAGCAGGTTCGGATTACGGATGGTGCGAACCGCCATAATACTGCTCCCGACTAACACCCAACCACGCAGGTTCAACAGCGTTTTCCAGCCGCGATCGTAGACTTCAGTAGCCTCCAGCCAGTCGCGGCGAGTGGCTGACAGATCCAGCCGTTGCTGCTGGATCTGTCCAAGCAGTTGCGCCTTACGCTGTAGACGTTCGACTTTACTGCTCATTATGCATCATCCTCCAGGGCCTTCCTGTCGTTAGCGAGTTCATTGCGCGTATGGCGCAGCAGCGTTGTTTTACGCGCTTTTCGCAACGTCCATAGCCCACCGATAAGCGCTAAAAGCAACAGCACAACGGTAGTGGCAATCATGGCGTTCAGGCGATATTGAGGGTCGATGGCCCAGATGATAAGCACCATCAGACTCATCAGGCCAAACGCCGCGAACAGCATTGTCAGCCCAAGCATCAGCAGGATCTGGATGAGGTTGGCTTTTTCCTCTTCCAACTCAACGACGGCCAGCCGCAGCCGCGTCTCAACGATCTCAACGAGAATCGTCAGGATCCGCTGTCCAATACCCAGTACGCCTTTGCCTGGACCTTGTGCGTGTTGAGAATCAGCCATTGTTAACGGCGCGACAGCAGTACACCAAGCACCACACCGACTGCAGCGCCAATGCCGACGCCTGTCCATGGGTTTTCGCGCACGTAGTTATCGGCTTTAGCCGCGGCCTCACGGGTCTGTTTGGCAATCACATCGCTGGTTTCACTCAGACGATGGCGGCTCTCGCGCAGCGCATGTTCGGCTTTGCTGCGAATTTTACTCATCTCTTCCTTCGACTTATCGCCAGAAGAGCTAAGTACTTCTTCAAGCGTATCCGCAAGAGATTTCAGCTCAGCGCGCAGGTTTTCCGTAGCATTATCTTTCGACATAGTTTTCTCCAGTTGAGTGGCTAGTTACCGTACTTAGTAATCGCGGGTCTCGAGTTCTTTTAGCTCTTTCTGAGCTTCAGCAAGCTTGTGTTCGCGCTTTGCTACCTTATCCGCATCGCCTTTTTGCTTAGCTTCGGCTAAGTCACGTTGACGCTCGGCAATCTCATTTTTCTGCTCGGCGATTTTTTTCTGATGGTTGGCGCGCAGTTTGCTGTCAGTACAGTTTGCCCTGACTTCGCTCAGCGCTTTGTTCAGCCCATTGATGCGGCTCTGATTATTGTGTTTTTCGGCATAGCTAATCTCCCGCTGAATGTCTTGTTCTTTTTCCTGACAGAGGGTGTTGGCGTAGCTGCCGGCACTAAGAGCGAAAAGGCTAATTGCCAAAGCGATGCGGTATTTCATTCTTGAACCTTCCATTGTGATTCGACCTCGTAGTTTAGGGTCGATGCTCCAGAATAATAAAACGTTGGGCCATAAGCCCAGTTTATTAATCATAGGCGCTAAACGGTGAAATCACCAAAGTGAGTGATCTAATTCAGATTCCTGGAAATTAACCAAAGCGGTGTGGAGTATCACGTAAGCGGGATAACCACTGCACCGCCTGATTATCATCGTCCTGCTGAGCAATAACGAAACCGTGCGGTAACGTTCGGTCCAGCACGACCTTTGCGGCTGCGCTCTGCGCGCTGGAATCAAAAGTGATCAGCAGTGCGTCATTTTGCGGAGTGATGCTTTTAAAACGAATGCCGTTGGCATCCAGGTGATGCCAGATAGAGAAGCCATCAGGCATGCTGGCTCCCTGGTTTACGGCACGAATGGCAAGCGTTGATTCCTGCTGGCGAATGACAGACCAGGTCAGGAGCAACGCGCCAATGAACAATATAAAAGTGGTGGACCAGGCAAGTCGTCGGAGCGTTATGCATGATTTCAGCATAATTTACCCTCGGTTCCCGTATTTCTTTTTCCAAAGAACAACCAGTGAACCTGCCAGACCAAACACCAGTAACACCACAGGAAGCAGCATCAGACAAGACATCAGCTGATCTTCATATTTGAGAAACACCGGCGTTTTGCCCAGCAGATAGCCAAGCGTTGTGAGAATCAGAACCCAAAGCAGTCCACTCATCCAGTTGAAGAACTGAAAGCGCGCATTATTCAGGCCGGACAATCCTGCGATGGTCGGCAGTAATGTTCTGACAAACGCGATAAAGCGACCGACCAGCAGCGCAGACAAGCCATGCTTATGGAATAGATGATGCGCGCGCTGATGGTAATGCGCGGGCAGATGAGATAACCAGTTTTGTACTGTGCGGGTATTCCCCAGCCATCGCCCCTGGATATAGCTAAGCCAGCAACCCAGGCTGGCTGCGGTAGTGAGCAGCAGTACCGTTTGCGGGAAACCCATTGCGCCTTTGGCAATAAGAACGCCGACCAGTACCAGCAAACTGTCACCAGGTAAAAAGGCCGCGGGTAGCAACCCATTTTCCAGAAACAAAATTGTAAACAGTACAAAATACAGCATACCAATCATGGAAGGATTGGCCAGAGTTTCAAAATCCTGAGCCCATAAAGCATTCAATAATTGAGTCAGTAGTTCCATTCAATATTCCTGGAGAATCGGTTGTTGTCATGCCGGTTTTCTGGAGTTTGTAACGCCGCAATTTTATTGGTGTTTTTTACATGGTTCGCGGTCTGACACAAATTCACGGCCTGAACTATTCCCTGTAAAGTTGTGAAGTAAGCAAGCTCTCAAACATAAAAATTCAAATAGCATCTAATTGTAACAAAGGTCAACGTTGTCCGTTATATAAATTACGGTAGTTGAACTCTGATTTTGCTGATCGCAAGGGAGTGAGGCGAGAGGATTTACACAGGCTGACACTTTATACCTAATGCTTACTGAGTGTCAGAAACAGGCGCTGTTATCGCGCCTGTGAAAGTCAGAACGTTTATTTTGTGCTGTTTGCCGCGGTATCCAGATGAACGACCGGATTTTCCGTGAAAAGGTAACGATCCGCGTTGAACTCGAAATCATCGCTGGTTTCGTTAAACAGCATCTGTTTCGTGTTCTCAAGGTGCTGCCACATCGCCAGCTTGGCTGCATGCGGATCTTTGCGAATTAATGCCCGCAGGATCTGGTCATGGTCATCACACCAGTTGTCTACCGTGCGCAGATCAATGTGATCGTGCAATTTCTTCCAGTAGGGGTTGTGAACGCGCTGAGTCCACATTTTTTCAACAATGGCGGCCAGAGCTGAGTTTTGCGTCGCTAGCGCGACCTGAACATGGAACTGCAGGTCCCATTCGGAGTCACGAAAGCTTTTTTCGTTGCGCGACTTCTCCTGGATTTCCATCAGTTTCATGATGTCCTGCTTGGTCACCTGGGTGGCGGCAAACTCGGCGATGTTGCTCTCAATAAGCTGACGCGCTTGCAGCAATTCAAAAGGACCGTAGCTGGCGAATTCCAGACCCTCGTCGGGAGCAACATAATGTTTGGGTTGGTTAGAGATGACGTGGATACCTGATCCTTTACGCACCTCAACGTAGCCTTCAACCTCGAGCATGATAATCGCTTCACGAACCACGGTACGGCTGACATTCTTTTCATCGGCAATAAAGCGCTCGGCGGGAAGTTTATCGCCCACCAGATAGACGCCTTGCTCGATGCGTTCTTTTAGATCGGCAGCAAGTTGTTGGTACAAACGTCGTGGTTCAGTGATTTCCATATGCACTCCAGGCATGATACAGCAGACTATATTTGTTATACCACTTTTGCGATGGCGGCTCTACTCGCACCGACAAAAAAGCCGCCAGTTAACTGGCGGCTCTGCATTATATACCTATGACGACTAGCGTCAGGTTAATTTTGCGTAGCGGGAGAGCCGGTTTGCGGACCTGAATCAATCTCGCTTGCCGATTTGTTCTGCAGTACCGTCCAGATGACTAACGCACCGAGCAGGTCGAATACTGCCAGTACGGCGAACAGCGGGCTAAAGCCGATGGTATCAGCCAGGGCGCCAACGACCAGGGCAAACAGAGTACTCGCCAGCCAGGCTGACATCCCCGTCAGGCCGTTAGCTGTCGCGACCTCATTGCGGCCAAATACGTCAGAAGAGAGCGTAATCAGCGCGCCAGACAGTGCCTGGTGAGCAAAACCACCGACGCACAGCAGGGCAATAGCAATATACGGGCTGGTAAACAGACCAATCATCCCTGGGCCAATCATCAGCAGTGCACCCATGGTGACGACCATTTTACGGGACACGATCAGGTTTACGCCGAACCAGCGCTGGAACAGTGGCGGTAAGTAACCCCCGATGATACAACCCAGGTCAGCGAACAGCATTGGCATCCACGCGAACATCGCGATCTCTTTCAGGTTAAAGCCGTAGACTTTAAACATGAACAGCGGGATCCAGGCGTTGAATGTCCCCCAGGCTGGTTCTGCCAGAAAACGTGGCAGTGCGATACCCCAGAACTGGCGGTTACGCAGGATCTGGCCAAGCGACATTTTCTTCGCTGTGCTGTTTTTATGCTGTGATTCCTGACCGTTAAGAATGTAATCACGCTCTTCGTCAGACAGTTTTTTCTGGTCGCGCGGGTGCTTATAGAAGACAAGCCAGGACATCGCCCAGATGAAGCTCAGGGCACCAGAAATAATGAACGCCATCTGCCAGCTGTGCATGACGATAGCCCACACGACCAGCGGCGGAGCGATCATCGCGCCAATAGAAGAGCCGACGTTAAAGTAACCTACGGCAATCGAACGCTCTTTTGCCGGGAACCATTCTGAACTGGCTTTCAGACCCGCAGGGATCATCGCGGCTTCTGCGGCACCGACTGCGCCTCGTGCCAGTGCCAGTCCACCCCAGCTACCAGCCAGAGCCGTGGCACCACAGAAGACGGCCCACAGAACGGCGAACATCGCGTAGCCTACTTTGGTGCCGAGCACATCCAGCACGTAGCCAGCAACGGGTTGCATTACGGTGTAAGCAGCAGAATACGCTGCGATGATATAGGAATACTGTTGAGTGGAGATGTGTAACTCTTCCATCAGAGTTGGCGCAGCTGCCGCCACAGTGTTACGTGTCAGGTAACCCAGCACGGTGCCAAGCGTCACCAGTGCGATCATGTACCAACGTAACCCTTTAATTTTACGCATGTAAAACCTCATCGTTTTGTTATGTCCGCTAACGAGCGGTCATCTTCCAGTCCAGGGCGGAGGATGTTCTTTTACGAAGGGCGTGACCGAAAAAAAACCGGCACTGCCCCGAACTTTGCCATGTCAATGATTGTGCTAATTCGGTTTCCGTACCGGTCAATCCGATGGCGGACCATCGGTAATTTGCATTCCGTCGGCTTATGTATCGCGACGGCAAAAAGATAACTTGTCATACAGCTTTAAAAGGTGAGTGCCATCACAAAAGTGTGAATCTTCGTGTGGTCATTAATTCGATTCAGCAAAGCCAGTGCTGGCGCGGCTTGCCGTGAGTTTTACCTCTTTGAGAGTAATTTTTTTGTCATCATTTGTTGATCTAACTCACGAAAATATCTTCAGCGTATGGAAATTGGTGTGATAACTTTGACAACATCAAAACATAAGCAATCTGACGCACTCGCTGAGAGGAAGACGATAATGACCCCGTTTATGACTGAAGATTTCCTGCTGGATACCGAATTTGCCCGCCGTCTGTATCATGATTACGCTAAAGACCAGCCAATCTTCGACTACCACTGCCATTTGCCGCCGCAACAAATCGCGGATAACTACCGTTTTAATAACCTGTATGACATCTGGCTGAAAGGTGATCACTACAAGTGGCGCGCCATGCGCACTAACGGCGTCGCTGAACGCTTGTGTACCGGTGATGCGTCCGATCGCGAGAAGTTTGATGCATGGGCCGCGACGGTCCCACACACCATCGGTAACCCGCTCTACCACTGGACGCATCTTGAACTGCGTCGCCCATTTGGTATTACAGGTAAGCTGTTGTCTCCTGCAACTGCCGATGAAATCTGGAATCAGTGCAACGAATTGCTGGCGCAGGATCGGTTTTCCGCACGTGGAATCATGCAGCAGATGAATGTGAAAATGGTCGGTACCACCGATGACCCGATCGATTCTCTGGAGCATCACGCAGCGGTCGCGAAAGACAGCACCTTTGCTATCAAAGTGCTGCCAAGCTGGCGTCCGGATAAAGCCTTCAACATTGAACTGGCGACCTTTAACGATTACATGGCGAAGCTCGGTGAAGTGTCCGACACCGAGATCCGCCGCTTTACCGACCTGCAAACCGCGCTTACTAAACGTCTTGATCACTTTGCTGCGCACGGCTGTAAAGTCTCCGACCATGCGCTGGATGTGGTGTTGTTTGCCGAGTCTAACGAAGCTGAACTGGATAACATCCTGGCGCGTCGTCTGGCGGGTGAAACCCTGAGCGAGCATGAAGTTGCCCAGTTCAAAACTGCCGTACTGGTGTTCCTTGGCGCTGAATACGCACGTCGCGAATGGGTGCAGCAGTACCACATTGGCGCACTGCGTAATAACAACCTGCGTCAGTTCAAACTGCTGGGCGCGGATGTCGGTTTCGACTCCATTAACGATCGTCCGATGGCTGAAGAACTGTCCAAACTGCTAAGCAAGCAGAATGAACAGAACCTGCTGCCGAAAACCATCCTGTACTGCCTGAACCCGCGCGATAACGAAGTGCTGGGCACCATGATCGGTAACTTCCAGGGCGAAGGTATGCCGGGCAAAATGCAGTTCGGTTCCGGCTGGTGGTTCAACGACCAGAAAGACGGGATGGAACGTCAGATGACCCAACTGGCACAGCTCGGTCTGCTGAGCCGTTTTGTGGGTATGCTGACTGATAGCCGCAGCTTCCTGTCTTACACGCGCCATGAATACTTCCGCCGTATTCTGTGCCAGATGATTGGCCGTTGGGTTGCCGCCGGTGAAGCACCTGCCGACATCCAGCTGCTGGGTGAGATGGTGAGAAATATTTGCTTCAACAATGCGCGTGATTACTTCGCCATTGAACTGAACTAAGAGCCTATCCATTAGGCTATTTTACTTGCCAGTTTGAACCTGGTCAGTGCTCAAAATCCTCACGTACTGCGTGTACGCTCCGGTTTTTGCGCGCTGTCCGTGTCCAAACTGGCTGCGACAATATACGCCTACTGAGATAGGCTCTAAGGTCCGGGTTGATATGCAATACATCAAGATCCATGCGCTGGATAACGTCGCGGTAGCGCTCGCTGATTTGGCTGAAGGGACGGAAGTTACTGTTGATGGTCAGGTCGTCACCCTGCGCCAGGCGGTGACTCGCGGTCATAAATTCGCTTTACGCGATATTGCGAAAGGCGAAAACGTCATTAAATACGGTTTGCCAATCGGCCATACGCTGGCTGACGTTGCGGCGGGTGAGCATATTCATGCTCATAACACGCGCACCAATCTGAGCGACCTGGACACGTATCGCTACCAACCTGATTTCCAGCCGGAAGTCGCGCAACCTGCCGATCGCGATGTGCAGATTTATCGTCGCGCGAACGGTGACGTTGGGGTGCGTAATGAACTGTGGATCCTGCCAACCGTAGGCTGCGTCAACGCCATGGCGCGCCAGATGCAGAACCGTTTCCTGAAAGAAACGAATGACGCTGACGGTATCGACGGCGTGCATCTCTTCAGCCACACCTACGGCTGTTCACAGCTTGGCGATGACCACATCAACACTCGCACCATGCTGCAAAACATGGTGCGTCACCCGAATGCGGGGGCGGTGCTGGTGGTTGGCCTCGGTTGTGAAAACAACCAGGTGGATGCTTTCCGCGAAACGTTAGGGGAGTATGATCCTGACCGCGTTCACTTTATGGTCTGCCAGCATCAGGAAGACGAAGTGGAAGCAGGGATTGAACATCTCCATCAGCTGTACAACGTGATGCGTAACGATAAGCGCGAGCCGGGTAAACTCGGCGAGCTGAAGTTTGGTCTGGAATGTGGCGGCTCTGACGGCTTGTCCGGGATCACCGCTAACCCGATGCTGGGACGTTTCTCTGACTACGTGATCGCCAACGGCGGGACTACCGTGCTGACTGAAGTTCCGGAGATGTTCGGTGCCGAGCAGCTATTAATGGATCACTGCCGCGATGAAGAAACCTTCGGTAAGCTGGTGACCATGGTCAATGACTTCAAGCAATACTTCATTGCTCACGACCAGCCGATCTACGAGAACCCATCGCCGGGGAACAAAGCGGGTGGTATCACCACGCTGGAAGATAAATCACTGGGCTGTACACAGAAAGCGGGTTCCAGCAAAGTTGTCGATGTACTACGCTACGGTGAACGCCTGAAAACGCCTGGTCTGAATCTGTTAAGTGCTCCGGGTAATGACGCCGTTGCGACCAGTGCGTTGGCGGGGGCCGGCTGTCATATGGTGTTGTTCAGTACCGGGCGCGGTACACCGTACGGCGGTTTTGTACCGACGGTGAAAATCGCGACCAACAGCGAGCTGGCCGCGAAGAAAAAGCATTGGATCGATTTTGATGCCGGGCAGCTAATCCACGGTAAAGCGATGCCGCAATTGCTGAACGAGTTTGTCGATACCATCGTTGAGTTTGCTAACGGCAAGCAAACCTGCAATGAGCGCAACGATTTCCGGGAACTCGCGCTGTTTAAGTCGGGAGTGACGCTGTAATAAATCCCTGATGGTGCCTGCAGGTCTGCGCAAACCGTAGGCCTGATAAGCGTAGCGCCATCAGGCACAAACCGTTGCCGGATGCTGGCGAACGCGCCTTATCCGGCCTACAAAATGGAGTTGGGGTTGCTTGCATGACCGCGTATTGGCTGGCCCAGGGCGTAGGTGTCATCGCCTTTCTGATCGGTATTACCACTTTTTTTAATCGTGACGAGCGCCGGTTCCGGCTACAGCTCGCCGTCTATAGCGCCACCATTGGCGTGCATTTTTTCCTGATGGGGGCCTGGCCCGCGGGAATGAGCGCTGAGCTTAATACCATCCGCACGCTCGTCTCAATGCATACCCGCAAACTGTGGGTAATGACCGTTTTTATTGTCCTCACGCTGGTTCTTGGGTTGGCAAAATTGCAGCATGCTATGGAGCTACTGCCTATTATTGGCACGCTTGCCAGTACCTGGGCACTGTTTCGTTGCAAAGGGCTAACCGTGCGCTGTGTGATGTGGTGTGCAACCGCCTGCTGGGTTGTTCATAATTTCTGGTTAGGATCGATTGGCGGGACGATGATCGAAGGCAGCTTTCTGGTGATGAACGGCCTGAACATTATCCGCTTTCGGCGGATGCAAAAGCGCGGAATTGATCCGTTCAAAATTGAAAAAAGCGTACAGCAAGATAACCCCTCCGCCCGCTGACGGAGGGGAGAAACGATTAGCCGCGCAGGGCGTTATTTGCCAGACGTTCGTCTTCAGCCTGGCAGGCTGCAGCAGTAAACAACACGTCAGTTGATGAGTTCAGCGCCGTTTCACAGGAATCCTGCAATACACCGATGATAAAGCCAACGGCCACCACCTGCATGGCGATGTCATTCGGGATACCGAACATATTGCACGCCAGCGGGATCAGCAGCAGGGAGCCACCCGCTACGCCCGATGCGCCGCAAGCACACAGCGATGCCACCACGCTCAGCAACAGCGCCGTCGGTAAATCAACCGGGATCCCCAGCGTATTCACCGCCGCCAGCGTCAGTACGGTAATGGTGATCGCCGCGCCCGCCATATTGATGGTGGCGCCCAGCGGGATAGATACCGAGTAGGTATCACGGTCCAGATTCAGCTTCTCGCACAGTGCCATATTCACCGGAATGTTGGCGGCAGAGCTACGGGTAAAGAAAGCGTACACGCCGCTTTCGCGCAGACAGGCCAGCACCAGCGGATACGGGTTACGGCGAATTTTCCAGAATACCAGCAGCGGGTTGACCACCAGCGCCACCAACAGCATACAACCGACCAGTACGGTCAGCAGCTGCGCGTAGCCCCACAGCGTGGCAAAACCGGTGGTTGCCAGCGTGGAGGAGACCAGGCCGAAGATGCCGATCGGGGCGAAACGGATCACCAGCTTCACCATAAAGGTAACGGCGTTGGACATATCATTGACCAGATTTTTGGTCGTTTCATTACCGTGGCGCAACGCAAAGCCCAGACCGACGGCCCAGACCAGAATACCGATATAGTTGGCGTTAAGCAGGGCGTCAATTGGGTTGGAAACCATGCTCATCAGCAGGCTACGCATCACTTCAACAATACCGGATGGCGGCACGATATCGCCAGCGCTGCTGGAAAGGTGCAGTGTCGACGGGAAGGCGAAGCTGAAGACGACGGCTGCTAACGCGGCTGAAAACGTTCCGAGCAGGTAGAGGAACAGGATGGGGCGGATGTTGGTTTTTTGCCCGTGCTGGTGGTTGGCGATAGAGGCCATGACCAGCATCAGAACCAGAATTGGCGCGACGGCTTTTAATGCGCCGACGAACAGCGTACCCAGCAGACCAACGGCTTCTGCCGCAGGTTTTGACACCAGTGCGAGTAAAATCCCCAGTACCAAACCTACCAAAATTTGTTTAACCAGGCTCCCTTGCGCCAAACGCAAGAGTAGCCCCGATGAACGTTGCGTAGTCATGTCGTGATCCTTTGATTGTGTTGTTGCTCATCCATTGTGCGTTCTCATGACGCATCTTTCTGGATGTAACAAAGTGTTTGCCTGGTTGAGTATAAGGAAAGATAAAGCTTCGGGAAGAGAAATATGCTGGATTCCGCGTTGAGATCATATTTTATAACTTTGGGTTAACATTATTTTGACATGATAAACAAAAAGCCCGACGCACATAGTGTGCCGTCGGGCTTTTCAGCTAGCAGATAACCTTACTGTATTTGCTGCTTTTTATCGTGCTGGTGGTTGACCCACGCGTTCACAATCAGCGTTACAAACAGAATACCGAACACTACGCCTAACGAAATAGCGATCGGGATATGGTAGAAATCGACGATCAGCATCTTGATACCGATAAACACCAGGATGACCGCCAGACCGTACTTCAGCATGGAGAAACGCTCTGCAACGCCTGCCAGCAGGAAGTACATCGCGCGCAGACCTAAAATAGCAAACAGGTTCGAGGTCAACACGATGAACGGATCGGTGGTGACGGCGAAGATTGCCGGAATACTGTCGACGGCGAAAATCACGTCGCTCAGCTCAACCAGAATCAACACCAACATCAGCGGCGTCGCAAATAGCAGACCGTTTTTACGCACAAAGAATTTTTCGTCTTCAATGGTATCGGTCATACGTAAATGGCCGCGCAGCCAACGCACTAAGGGTTTGTCGCCAATACCGGAAGCGTCTTCTTTCGCCAGCGCCATCTTCACGCCGGTAAACAGCAGGAACGCGCCGAACACGTACAGCAGCCACTCAAACTGGGCGATAAGCCAACTGCCCGTGAAGATCATGATCGTACGTAATACAATCGCACCCAGTACGCCATACACCAGTACCCGACGCTGCAATGCAGGGGGGACGGAGAAGTAGCTGAACAGCATCAGCCAGACAAAGACGTTATCTACTGCCAGCGATTTTTCAATTAAATAGCCGGTAAGGAACGCCAGCGCCTGCGGGTCGGCAACGGCGCGGCCCTGAGTCTCAGCCAGGTACCACCAGAATGCCGCGTTAAACAGCAACGACAACGTTACCCAGACGATTGACCAGGCCGCGGCCTGCTTCATCGACATCGTATGTGCGCCACGACGACCCTGTAGCAGCAGATCGATGGCCAGCATAATGACCACCACAACAGCGAAGCCACCCCATAACAACGGTGTGCCGACAGTATTCATTTTATTTCCCCATGCATAAAAAAACGGCCAACGCCGAATGACGTTAGCCGCTGCTTTTTATGCATAGACCTTGCCATTCGGCAAGGTCTCACTTACAACAACAAAGGAATACGATGGCGTATTCCTTTGTTATCGCCCGGTGACCGGATGTGGTTTTTCACACATCGTAATGACGATCAACCGACAACGAAGTTACTCCCCTTTGCGGGTTACAAAATATTACAGGCCATGCATTCAGTCAATGGCCTGCAACATTCGTTTTACACACATTTACGCAGTCAGCGAGGTTACCGCTTCGTCTGCCGGGAAAACCACGCCGGTCTGGCGGCGAATCTCCGTTTGTAGTTTAGCGGTGATACGGCTGACGGCCAGTGCCGGGTGATCCACTTCGCCGGATTCAACCAAATAAGCAAACGCCTCTGCCTCATAAAGCATAGTATTGATGTGCTGAGGCACCGTAAGATCCTGCGTTTTGCCCCCGCGCGGAATAAAGCACACTTTCTGACACTCGGAAATCTTCTCGACAACCAGTGACCCTGATTCGCCCTGAATTTCGCTGGCCAGTACGGAATCACTGACTTTCGAGTGCTGTAACGTGACGCTAAAATCGCCGTAATTCAGCACCACCACGCCGTGGGCATCCACACCGCTCTCCAGCAGGCTGGCGCTGGCCTGAACGCTTTTTGGCTCACCCCACAGCGCAACCGCCGAGGCCAGGCAGTAAAAACCGATATCCATAATCGAGCCATTGGAGAATGCCGGATTAAACGTATTGGGATTTTCACCGTCGAGATAGCGCTGGTAACGCGAGGAGTACTGGCAGTAATTGATAAACGCTTTTCTGATTCTTCCAACTTTGGGAAGCGATTCCTGTAACAGCAGGAAGTTAGGCAGGCTGGCGGTCTTAAATGCTTCAAACAGCACGACCTGGTTTTCACGCGCGCAGGCGATGGCGGCTTCGGCTTGCGCCAGGTTTGAGGCCAGCGGTTTCTCGCAAATGACATGCTTTTTGTGCTGTAGAAACAGCGTTGTCTGCGGGAAGTGCAGAGAGTTCGGACTGGCAATGTAAACAGCATCAATCGCGTCGCTTTGCGCCATTGCCTCCAGCGAGGTAAACAGATGCTCGACGGGATAATCATTGGCGAAGGTCTGCGCCTGCTCAAGGCTACGGGAATAGACTGCGGTTAACTTATATTTGCCGGTTTCATGGGCGGCATCGACAAACTGGCGGGTGATCCAGTTTGTGCCAATTACTGCGAAACGTATCATAAAGGCCTTCAGGCTGCGAAAAGGGATCCTTGCGTCAATTTAGCATGCCCTGAAGACAAAGCCAGTGCGCTACGGCGCAGTTTGCTTTAACGATTGTTGCGTTAACCACAGGCGGGTATCGAACTCCAGTTGGTGATACTGAGGCTCCATATGGCAGCAGAGCTGGTAAAACGCTTTGTCGTGCTCTTTTTCTTTCAGATGCGCCAGTTCATGCACGACGATCATGCGTAAAAAGGGTTCGGGGGCATTGCGAAAAACGGTCGCCACGCGGATTTCCGCTTTGGCTTTGAGCTTGCCACCCTGCACGCGGGAGACGGCAGTATGCAGTCCCAGCGCATTTTTCAACACGTGTATCTTACTGTCATACATGACTTTATTCAGCGGCGGGGCGTTTCGCAGAAACTGATTTTTCAGATCCTGGGTATATTGCCAGAGCGCTTTGTCGGTCGCGAAGTCATGCGTACCCGGATAGCGCTTCTCCAGCACCGCCCCCAGACGCTGTTCAGCAATCAGCGTACGAACCTGGGAAAGTAAATTCTCCGGGTAGCCTTGCAGATAGGTCAACTGACTCATTAGTGCCCCATATAAAGTATAAAAAGTGTATACTCACGCACCCTTTTCAGGGATACGCCGAAATTTTACCATTCAGGAGGGCCGATGAGCCACATAGACAACGGTTTCCGTTCGCTGTCACTTAAACGTTTCCCGGAGACGGATGACGTTAACCCGCTGCTGGCGTGGGAAGCTGCAGATGAATATCTGCTGCAACAGCTGGACGATACCGAGATTAGCGGCCCGGTGCTTCTCCTGAATGATACTTTCGGCGCGCTGGGCTGTGCGCTGGCGGAACATACGCCGTATAGCATTGGCGACTCTTATCTCAGCGAGCTTGCCACACGCGAGAACCTGCGTCACAACGATATTGCCGAGTCGAGCGTCAAATTCCTCGACAGTACCGCTGAATATCCGCAGGCGCCGGGCGTGGTGCTGATTAAGCTGCCAAAAACCATGGCGCTGCTGGAACAGCAACTGCGCGCGCTGCGTGAAGTGGTGACGCCACAAACGCGCATCATCGCGGGCGCGAAGGCGCGCGATGTGCATACCTCGACGCTGGAGCTGTTCGAAAAAGTGTTGGGGCCAACCACCACGACGCTGGCGTGGAAAAAAGCCCGTCTGATCAACTGTACGTTCAGCAAACCTGAGCTGGCCGCTGCCTCGCAAACGTTGAGCTGGAAGCTGGAAGGCACCGACTGGACCATCCACAACCACGCCAACGTCTTCTCCCGTACCGGGCTGGACATCGGCGCGCGCTTCTTTATGGAACATCTGCCGGAAAACCTGGAAGGCGAGATTGTCGATCTCGGTTGTGGCAACGGCGTGCTGGGCATGACGCTGCTGGCGAAGAATCCAGAAGCCAGCGTGGTGTTTGTTGATGAATCACCGATGGCGGTGGCTTCAAGCCATCTGAACGTCGAAAGCAACATGCCGGAAGCATTGGATCGCTGCGAGTTTATGATCAACAACGCGCTGTCTGGCGTGGAGCCTTTCCGCTTTAACGCTGTGTTGTGTAACCCGCCGTTCCACCAGAAGCATGCGCTGACCGATAACATCGCCTGGGAGATGTTCCACCACGCGCGCCGTTGCCTGAAAATCAATGGTGAACTGTACATCGTGGCCAACCGCCACCTCGACTACTTCCACAAGCTGAAGAAGATTTTCGGCAACTGCGTGACCATCGCCACCAATAATAAATTCGTGGTGCTGAAAGCGGTCAAAACTGGTCGTCGCCGCTAATCGCGTGTGCCGGATGGCGGCTAACGCCTTATCCGGCCTACGAAAGACGTGACGTTAAATTTCCAGTGCCAGTCGGGTGCCTTGTGCAATAGCGCGTCGGGCATCCAGTTCCATTGCCACATCGCAGCCGCCGATCAGATGCACCGTTTTACCTGCCGCGTGCAGCGGATCGACCAGTTCACGGCGTGGCTCTTGTCCGGCGCAAATCACCACGTGATCCACATTCAGGATCTGTAGCTCGCCGTTGATCATCACGTGTAACCCGTCATCATCGATCTTCTGATAGCTCACCGCCGGGATCATTTTTACGCCGCGTGAAAGCAGGGTAGCACGGTGGATCCATCCCGTTGTTTTGCCTAAACCTTGTCCTGGTTTACTGGCTTTACGCTGCAACATCACTATCTGGCGTGGGCTGCGGGGTAGATGTGGGCCTTCCGGACGTAAACCGCCGGGCTGTTGCAGACTGGTGTCGATTCCCCATTCCACGCAGAACTCCGTAATGTTCTGGCTGGTGGGTTCACCGGGTTGACTCAGATACATGGCTGTATCGAAACCGATCCCGCCACAGCCAACGATCGCTACGCGTTTGCCCACCGGTGTTTTATCGCGCAGGACGTCGAGATAGCTCAGCACTTTAGGGTGATCGATCCCCTCGATCGGCGGCATGCGCGGCTCGATCCCGCTGGCGAGGATCACGTCGTCGAAGGTGTGCAGATCGCGTGCGCTGACAAAGTGATTCAGTTTCAGCGTTACGCCAGTCACGTCGATCATCCGGCGGTAGTAGCGCAGGGTTTCATAGAATTCTTCCTTGCCGGGGATCTGTTTGGCGATATTAAACTGCCCGCCAATCTCGCCATATGCGTCAAACAGCGTAACGTGATGCCCGCGCGCGGCGGCATTAATGGCGAAGGCGAGACCCGCAGGGCCCGCGCCGACCACCGCCAGATTTTTCGGCTGAGTGGCCGCAACGATCGGCATTTTGGTTTCATGGCAAGCGCGCGGATTGACCAGGCAAGAGGTGACTTTGCCGACGAAGATCTGATCCAGGCAGGCCTGGTTACAGCCGATACAGGTATTGATCTCATCCGCTCGTCCGCTTTGCGCTTTTGACAGCAGTTCGGCATCGGCGAGGAACGGGCGAGCCATCGACACCATATCGGCATCGCCACGGGCCAGAATATCATCGGCGACTTGAGGATCGTTAATGCGGTTGGTGGTGACCAGTGGGATCGTCATATGCCCTTTCAGCTTACGCGTCACCCAACTAAACGCGCCGCGCGGTACCGGGGTCGCGATAGTGGGAATACGCGCCTCATGCCAGCCAATACCGGTGTTAATAATGGTGGCCCCGGCGGCTTCTATAGCCTGCGCCAGCTGGACGGTTTCGTCGAAGGTTCCGCCGTTTTCTACCAGATCGAGCATCGACAGGCGGAAGATAATAATAAAGTCATTACCGGCGCGCTGACGTACCGCTCGCACCACCTCAACGGCAAAACGCATGCGGTTGGCATACTCACCGCCCCATTGGTCATCGCGCTGGTTGGTACGCAGAGTCAGGAATTCGTTGATGAGATACCCTTCCGACCCCATCACTTCCACGCCATCGTAGCCCGCTTCCCGCGCCAGTTGGGCGCAATGGGCAAAATCTTCAATCAGTTGCAGCACTTCATCGTGCGTCAGCTCATGCGGCGTAAAGCGGTTAATAGGAGCCTGAATGGCTGACGGCGCAACCAGATGCGGTTGATAGCTGTAGCGACCAGTGTGCAGGATTTGCAGGGTGATTTTCCCGCCTTCATCGTGAACCGCATCGGTAATGACGCGATGGTGTGCGAGCTGGCTGGTGTCGTTCAGCATCGCCCCGCCTTCCATACCCACGCCCGATAACGCGGGCGCAATTCCTCCGGTCACAATCAGGGCTACGCCGTGACGAGCGCGTTCAGCATAGAACGCGGCCAGCCGTTCTGCACCATCAGGATACTCTTCCAGACCGGTATGCATTGAACCCATCAGCACGCGGTTTTTAAGCGTGGTGAATCCCAAATCGAGCGGGGCGAACAGCGACGGATAGCTCATAAAGGTGTCCAGTATGTAAAATTATTGTTATGTGGTCGGATGAGTTACTAATTTAGCCGTCGCCGCGTAAAAGGGAAAAGGGGAATGCCGTGATTGTGATGGGATTCAAAAAAGAGGCTCTCCTTTTCAGGAGAGCCAGTCGACGTTACTGCTGTTTAAGAAAATCGTTATACAGCATGTAGAGATGCGCGGCGCTCCAGGAGAAGTTAGGTGCGCCCTGCTGTGCGCCGGTCAACGGGTTGTAGTTTTCCTGAATTGGACCTTCTGCCGTCAGCCCTTTGGCATGCTGGAAGAAAGTATCGGCCAGTTTTAATGCTTCAGCGCGATAGCCATAACGCGCCATCCCTTTTAGCCCGAACCAGAACTGATCCACCCAGACGCGTCCGCGCCAGTATATGTCCGCGCCGAAGGCTGGATTGGTCAGCGCTGCGGTGCCAAGTGGGACATATGTGTTGAACTCTTTCGGATCGAGCATCACGCTAACTACCGCATTCGCATGGGATTGTGTGGCCGCACCGTTAAACAGCGGTGACCAGCCTTCCGGTCCTTAACCGGCCTACAAAGGAGGTCCTTTAGTAGACCGGATAAGATACGTTAGTATCGCCATCCGGCAGTGGTTACACCTGCTCCACGCTCACCCGTAATGCGGCCAGGGCTTTGCGGGTTGATCGCAATACCAGTTCGCATTGCTCGATCGTTAATGTTAACGGCGGCTCGATACGGATCGTCTTCGCGTTATTCAGTGTTCCGGCGACCAGCACTCGCTGACGGAACATTTCACTGGCAAAGCTGTAGCCAATCTCATTATCGACAAACTCAATCGCCATCAGCATGCCTTTGCCGCGAACGTCGTGTACCAGATCCGGATATTCACGCGCCAGATGACGGAAACCATCCAGCAACATATCGCCTTTCTGCTCTGCCTGAGCGGGTAAATTTTGCTCCAGCAGGACGTTAATGGTCGCCAGCGCCGCCGCGCATGAGAGCGGGTTGCCACCGAACGTGGTGGTATGCAGGAAAGGATTGTCGAACAGGACGGAGAACACTTCTTCAGTGGCAATGGTCGCGCCAATTGGCATTACGCCACCCCCAAGCGCCTTGGCCAGACACAGAATGTCAGGCTGCACGTTTTCATGTTCGCAGGCGAACATCTTGCCGGTGCGCCCCATGCCGGTTTGCACTTCGTCGAGGATCATCAGCGCGCCAAACTCATCGCAAAGTTTACGTACCGCGGTTAAATACCCTTGCGGCGGCAGGATCACGCCTCCTTCCCCCTGGATTGGCTCCAGAATCACGGCGGCAACATCGTCGCCGGTCTTTTTGCATTCGTTCAGGACGGTGCGCATGGCATCAATATCGCCAAAAGGAACATGGCGGAAGCCCGGCAGCAGCGGCATAAACGGTTTGCGGAAGGTTGATTTAGCGGTGGCGGATAGCGACCCCAGCGATTTACCGTGGAAGGCTCCGCTGGTGGCAATAAATGTAAATTTACCGCGCGGCGATTGATACGCTTTCGCCAGTTTTAGCGCCGCTTCAACCGACTCGGTCCCGCTATTACTGAAGAAACTGTATTTCAGCTTTCCGGGAGCCAGTGCAGCAAGCGTTTTTGCCAGCATGGCCCGTAATGGGTCAAGTAATTCCTGGCTGTGCAGAGGTTGTTTCGCGAGTTGATTCTGTACGGCGGAGACCACTACTGGATTACGGTGCCCCACGTTGAAAATTCCAAAACCTCCCAGGCAATCGACAAACTCCTGTCCCTGGGTGTCGACAAGCGTATTCAGGCTTCCCGCTTGCCACTCTACGGCTCCGTAATCCCCGCCGGCAGTTACAGATTTTCTATACTCTAAGAACCCCGGATTGACATGCTCTTTGAAGTAATCAATCACCTCTCGGTTTAGTGCTTTCATTTCCTCATGATCAAGCGTTCGCTTCTCGATGAGATTCAGTGCGTGTGCGCTGCAGGCCAGAGCCGATGCGCTGGAAGGTAACCTGTTCAAAATATGCTCCCGGAGCTCGCGTATCACATGATACTGAATTAAGTATTGCAGGGATTGCGCCATCCCGACGCGCTTAACGAAAATCGGGATAAACACCAGGGAAGATCTTGCTTGTACAACATTTAATCTCAAACATTAACATTTGCTGGCATTTTGCCCAGGTTTACGCGCGTAAAACCGACGAGAAAAACGCGTTATTGCGCTAAAAGTGGGCGAAAATTGCACTATTGCGGTGCGCTGAGTGAAGGTGCGTTGAATAGTTACGCAATGAAAGTATTTTAAATCAATGAATTAGAAAACATACAAATTTTGAGGTTTAATCGCAAATTGCGATCTAAATCAAATTTAACAACTAAAGTTAAAAAGATTAGCGCCGAAATAACATAAGCCGAAAGAGTTAACAACCAGATAACCTGCACAGGACGCAACCATGTCTTCTCATCCCTACGTTAGTCAGCAAAATACACCGCTGGATGATGATATCACCCTCATGTCGACCACCGATTTACAAAGCTATATCACCCATGCGAACGATACCTTTGTTCAGGTCAGCGGCTATCAGCTGAATGAATTGCTTGCTCAGCCGCACAACCTGGTTCGTCACCCGGACATGCCGAAAGCGGCGTTTGCGGATATGTGGTACACCCTGAAACAGGGGGAACCGTGGAGCGGTATTGTGAAAAACCGGCGGAAGAATGGCGATCACTACTGGGTGAGGGCCAATGCGGTGCCGATGGTGCGGGAAGGACGCGTAACCGGGTATATGTCGATCCGTACCCGGGCGACGGAAGCGGAAATCGCGGCGGTCGAACCTTTATATAAAGCACTCAATGAAGGCCGTTGTCATCGGCGCGTCCATAAGGGGCTGGTGGTACGTAAAGGCTGGTTGGGTAAACTCCCGTCGCTTCCGGTTCGCTGGCGGGTACGCAGTGTCATGGCTTTTATGTTTGTCATCCTGGCAACTGCGCTACAGCAGATGGGCGCTGAATGGCCGCAACTGTTGGTGAGCGCGCTGGTGATGATGCTGGCGACGGTTATTTTCGAATGGCAGATTGTGCGCCCCATTGAGAATGTTGCCCAGCAGGCACTGAAAGTCGCGACCGGTGAGCGCAACAGCGTGACCCATCTTAACCGTAGCGATGAACTGGGTCTGATGCTACGGGCGGTGGGGCAGCTAGGGTTAATGTGCCGTTGGCTTATTCATGACGTGTCGAGTCAGGTCAGTTGTGTGCGTAACGACAGTGAAACGCTGGCGAAAGGCAGCGATGATTTAAACAAGCATACGCAGCAGACGGTAGAAAATGTGCAGGAAACGGTCACCACCATGAATCAGATGGCGGCATCGGTGAAGCAAAACTCTGCGACAGCAGCGGCGGCTGACAAGCTGTCTATTGCCGCCAGCAGCGCAGCGACACAGGGCGGTGAGGCGATGGATACAGTCATTAAAACAATGGACGATATTGCCAACAGCACCCAACGGATCGGCACTATCACGACCCTGATTAACGATATCGCCTTCCAGACAAATATTCTGGCGCTGAATGCGGCGGTTGAAGCGGCCAGGGCTGGTGAACAAGGAAAAGGATTTGCGGTGGTGGCCGGAGAGGTACGCCATCTTGCCAGTCGTAGTGCAAGCGCAGCAAATGACATCCGTAAACTGATTGATGCCAGCGCCGACAAGGTACAGTCCGGCTCCGATCAGGTTCATGCCGCAGGGCGGACAATGGATGATATTGTGGCGCAGGTCCAGAATGTGACGCAGTTGATTGCTCAAATCAGCCATTCAACGCTGGAGCAGTCAGATGGTCTTTCCAGCCTGACCCGTGCCGTAAATGAGTTGAGCAATATTACGCAGAAAAATGCCGAACTGGTCGAAGAGAGCGCGCAGATTTCAGCAATGGTGAAACATCGTGCCGGTCGCCTGGAAGATGCGGTGACCGTGCTGCATTAATTCTCACCCTATCCCATTTTCCCGCCAAACGCTTATCGTCCCCGGTAGGCGTTTTTGTAATGATTTTGTTAATCATATATTAAATAATACCACTTTGGTATTACGATTCAATTTTCCTTATTCCGTTCTGACCGCGAGTGTCCTGTTTTTAAATATTGTTAAATATCGCTTATATAACGATCGGTCTTGCTTTATTCATCGTCAAAAACTATTTAGTAACATTGATGAAAATTAAAAAACGATCAATATCATAAAGTTAGGTGAGTGTTGACCGATAAGGATATCTGTCTGAAGAAAACTGTCTCCAGGGAGAAAATATGTTCTTGCATAACGTAAAGATTCGCTCGAAATTATTTATCGCGTTTGGTTTGTTTATTGTACTGATGATGGTGAGTTCGGGCCTTTCGCTGTTGAGTCTGGATCGTAGTAACAGTGGGATGCAGAACATCATTACCAATGACTATCCGATTACGGTAAAAGCCAATCTGCTCATTGATAATTTTCAGGAGTTTGTCAGTACTCAACAATTGATGTTATTGGATGAGGAAGGCAAATGGACCCAGGCGTCCCAGAAAAAGCTCGATACCATCAGCCAGCAAATTTCTGCTCTGCTGGATGCGCTGAGTGCTGCACCTCTCAATGATGCATCCAAAAAAATTGTTGCGGATATCCGCGATGTGCGTGAGCAGTATCTGGCTTCCCGATTCCGCATTCTGCAGGCGCTGCAGAATCACGATCGCTCCGGTGCGATGCACGAGATGATGACCCGCACGGTGAATGTGCAGCAGGCGTATAAAGCAAAAGTGCAGGAATTGATCGCCATTGAAGATGCCCAGATGCAGAAGGCGGGCGCTCAGGTGGAATATGATTTCCACACCAATCGCGCGCTGTTGATTACTCTGGCGCTGATAAGCATTGCCGCCGGTTGTGTGATGGGGTGGTATATTGTGCGCTCAATTACCCGACCTCTTAATGAAGCTGTGCAGTTTGCCGAGGCGATTGCGCAGGGCGACCTTACTCGCAACATCAGTATGGAACAGAAGGATGAGACCGGTGTGCTGCTGCAAGCGCTGATGGCAATGAAAACCCGACTGTTAGAGATTGTCGAGGAAGTGCAAAACGGCTCCGAAAATATCTCTGCGGCGGCGGCGCAGATTGTCGCGGGTAATCAGGATTTGGCTGCGCGTACCGAAGAACAGGCAAGCTCGGTAGAACAGACTGCGGCGTCGATGGAACAAATTACCGCGACGGTCAAAACGACGGCAGACCATACCCATGAAGCGACGAAGCTGTCTACGGGAGCTGCGGCGGTCGTGAAAAACAACGGTGAGATGATGAATCAGGTGACGCAGAAAATACGCGTGATTAATGAAACCTCTAACCGTATGTCAGAGATTATCAACCTGATAGATTCGATTGCTTTTCAAACCAATATTTTGGCGCTGAATGCGGCTGTCGAAGCGGCGCGCGCCGGTGAGCATGGACGTGGTTTCGCGGTAGTAGCCGGAGAAGTGCGTCAACTGGCGCAAAAAAGCGCATCGTCTGCCAGTGAAATCCGCAATCTGATTGAAGACTCCACCAGTCAAACCCGGGAAGGACTGGTGCTGGTTGAAAAAGCCAACGCGTTGATCAATGGAATGGTCACTAACGTTGAAGAAATGGATGTAATATTGCGGGAAATCGGTCAGGCCAGCCGCGAGCAGACGGACGGTATTTCGCAGATTAACAGTGCGATTGGCCTTATCGACACCACCACGCAACAGAACTCCTGTCTGGTAGAGGAGTCCGTTGCGGCAGCGGCGTCATTAAACGAACAGGCATTACACTTAAAAGAGATGATTAAAGTGTTCCGCGTACGTAAAGAGGACGCGCAGCCTGCTTAATCAAGCTGGGTGATGTCCAGCGATGCGCGATCGATAATACCGATGATCTTCTTGATTTGCGCTTCGCTGGTGTCACCGTGATTGACCCGCAGATCCAGCACGGCTTTAAAATTCTCCAGTGCTCTTTTCATCTGTGGATTCTTGCGTAATTCAAAGCCGACACAGCGTGCTTTAATACGTTCGTGGATATGTTCCAGATGTTCCTGGTTCTCTTCCAGCCATTGCAGGCCTTGCTCGGTGATTGTGATTTGCTTACGTCCGCCTTCCTCGTCACGGATGGCGATAAGCGACTGATCCTGCAAGAAATCCAGTGTCGGGTAAATCACGCCCGGGCTTGGGGTGTAATTACCCTGAGTCAATGTTTCAATGGCTTTGATTAGCTCATAACCGTGACTGGCATCGCGGGTCAAAATATCGAGAATCACCAGCCGTAATTCGCCGTGGCCGAAGAAACGCTGACGTCGACCGCCACCGCCGCCGCGACCGTGGCGGTGTCCGCAGCCATGCTCATGGTGGTGTTCTTTGTTACAGCCTTCGTGATGACGTTCTTCACCTTTACAGCAGCCTTCGTGGTGTTCACTGTGATGACCTTCGTGGCGATGTCCTTCACCCTTACAGCAGCCTTCGTGCTGGTGTTCTGCATGTTTGCAGCACCCTTCATGATGATCTTGCATCATTCATCTCCTGACGTTATTTAGATATATCTAATTTATATCTAAACTTTTTCTATTTGCAAGTGCATGCAGGAATATTAATTTAATTTATTGATTTATATATATTTATTATTTGTTTCGCGTTTGGGGTGCGCTATTCATACTCTATCAAAAAAGTTCTTGCAATATTCTCAATTAGCAATCATTATCATTTAAAATTTATTTAGATATATCTAATCTCTGTCACGAAGGCGAAAAAATGACAAATAACACTCCACGCTATCCACAGCGCGTTCGCAATGAGCTGCGCTTCCGTGAACTGACCGTCCTGCGGGTTGAACGTATCAGCGCGGGTTTCCAGCGCATTGTACTGGGCGGTGACGCTCTGGATGGTTTTAGCTCACATGGTTTTGACGACCACACCAAGGTCTTTTTCCCTGAGCCGGGCAGTCACTTTGTGCCGCCCGTAGTGACGGATGAGGGGATTGTCTGGCCGGAGGGTGTGCGTCCGGTATCCCGTGATTACACGCCGTTGTATGACCAGGCACGCCATGAACTGGCGCTGGATTTTTATATCCACGACGGCGGCGTGGCGAGTACGTGGGCGATGAATGCGCGTGAAGGTGACAAATTGACGATTGGCGGACCGCGTGGCTCGCTGGTGGTACCAGAAGATTATGCGTACCAGGTTTACGTGTGTGATGAATCTGGAATGCCTGCGCTACGTCGTCGGCTAGAGGCGATCGGTCGTTTAGCGGTACGTCCAAACGTGACGGCGCTGGTTAGCGTACACGATGCAGCGTATCAGGATTATTTCGCTCATCTCGATGGTTTTACGATTCAGTGGTTTGTCGGCCATGACGAACAGGCAGTGAATGATCAGCTTTCACAGCTGACCGTACCTGCACAGGATTATTTCATTTGGATAACTGGCGAAGGAAAAGTGGTGAAAAACCTGAGCGCCCGCTTTGCTACTGAGGCTTTCGATCAGCAGTTGGTGCGTGCCGCGGCTTACTGGCATCAACGTCGGAACGTTAATTAATAATGTGACGGTGAAACGCCAAACGCCTGGCGGAATGCATAACTAAACGCTGCGGTGCTTGAATATCCCACATCGAGCGCCACGGCGGTTACGCTTTTATTTTTCTTCAGCATGAGTACAGACTCCAGAATTCGCATTTTTTGCTTCCAGACGCTGAAGGGTAATCCGGTTTCTTTTTTGAAATGACGCGAAAAGGTACGGGCAGACATACCCAAATGTTGTGCCCAATACTCTACTGAATGTTCCAGCGCCGGTGACGCTTGTATTGTTCGGCACACATGGGTTAATTCACGATCCTGCGGCCAGGGTAATACAAAGGCGACCTCTGGTAATTGCAGAATAATGTCAACCAGCACACTGACCAGTTTGCCTTCTTTTGACTGGCTATCATAATGGCCTGAAATTGAATTCGTGGCGTAATGAATAAACTCTCTGGCGAAATCACTGATCGCCACGACTTTACACTCATGGATACTTTCTTCGAGAAAACCCGGTTTAATATCCAGATTCTCTAAATGCACATCATCCAGCGCCCAAACTGCATGCTCAGTATTATTAGGGATCCAGATGCCGTAATGCGCGGGGATTATCCAGCACTTGCCGGCGACATCAATGCGCATACTGCCTTTGCGGGCAAAATGAAACTGCATAAAAGCGTGTGAGTGCTGCGGAACATGGTGGTTGGCTTCCAGGACATAAGAGCGAAAGTAAACGTCCTGCGGCAGTTCTGCCATGGAATCGTCCGGGAAGGAATTCCAATGTTTTTGCGCGAGAGTTTCCATAAATAAATCGTCAATGCTCCCGGTGGTGTGGCCGCTGTTCGATAGATCTTGTCCGCAAATCATAATACATACATTCTTTTTTCCATAATAATCTTGCGTAATAATTAATAGCCCACTTTTGGTAAATACCATGAACACGCTTTGTTCAGATGCTGTCATCGTCAATGAAACAAATGATAACTGGACCCGAATGGGAAAAGAGCTGCTCCAGCAAGCAGATATTCAGATCAATGGTTCCCGCCCCTGGGACATTCAACTTCATCATGCCGGTTTCTTTAAACGGGTGCTGCAACAAGGCTCCCTGGGGCTTGGCGAAAGCTATATGGAAGGCTGGTGGGACTGTGAACGCCTCGATGTTCTGTTTTGCAAAATTCTGAAAGCAAAACTCGACCAGCAAATGCCGGGAAATCTGAAAGATATATTACGTATTGCCAGCGCCCGCCTGTTTAATTTGCAGTCTCGCAGTCGTGCGTGGATTGTCGGTAAAGAACACTACGATATTGGCAACGATCTCTTTGCACTCATGTTGGATCCCCACATGCAATATTCCTGTGGCTACTGGAAAGAGGCAACCACTTTAGAAGACGCGCAACACGCCAAATTAAAAATGATTTGCGAGAAGCTGCAACTGAAACCGGGTATGCGTTTACTCGATATTGGTTGTGGCTGGGGCGGGCTGGCCGAATATGCGGCGCGTCATTACGGCGTGGCGGTAGAAGGCGTCACTATCTCGAAAGAGCAGCAGAAAATGGCGCAGCAGCGCTGTGAAGGGCTGGACGTTAATATTCTGCTGCAGGATTATCGCGACCTCGATAAACACTACGATCGTATTGTCTCCGTGGGGATGTTTGAACACGTAGGGCCGAAAAACTACGACACCTATTTCAGCATCGCCGACCGTTGTTTAAAACCGGATGGGCTGTTCCTGTTACATACTATTGGTAGCAATAAAAAAGGGATGAGCGTCGATCCGTGGATCAATAAATATATTTTCCCGAATGGCTGCTTACCGGCGATTTCTCATATTGCTGAAGCGAGCGAGTCGCGATTCGTGATGGAAGACTGGCATAACTTTGGCAGTGACTATGATAAAACGCTGATGGCCTGGCATGCGCGGTTTAATCAGGCGTGGCCGGAGCTGTCATCGCGTTATTCCGCGACTTTCAGAAGGATGTTCAATTATTACCTGTGCGCTTGTGCTGGTGCGTTCCGCGCCAGAGATATTGAGCTGTGGCAAGTACTGTTTAGCCGGGGCGTAGAAGGCGGGATCCGCGTTTATCGTTAACGTTCCGCCGGATGTCAGCGTTGCCTTATCCGGCCTACAAAGCTTTGCACTCGTAGGCCTGATAAGCGCAGCGCATCAGGCACTTATGGCTTATCCCAACTCACTCTCTGCCAGTGCTTTAAACACCATTGCGACGGCGTGCGCGCCGGGGTCCATATTGCCCAGCAGGCTTTCGCCGCTGAGATACGATGCGCGGCCCGCATTGGCTTTGCTCGACAGACAGGTACGTTCTGCGCCTGCCTGTGCGGCGTCAAAAGCGGCTTGCAGGTTTTGCGGTTGTGCCAGCAGAGACGTCAGTGCGGGTTGCAGCGCGTCAATCATCGTACGGTCACCTTCGTCTGCACCACCGTAGAACTTCATCTGCGCCAGGCCCGTATTCAGCGCCTCGGCAACGTTAGCCCCTTGTTCGAGTTTCTGCCCGGCGGCGGTAAAGAAGATGGACATCAGTACGCCGCTGGACCCGCCCATCACCACGGTCAGGCGTTCGCCGATCAGGGCGAACAGCGTGGCAAGGTTATCCAGTGGCAGTCGCTGACGATGCAGCAGGTCAGCGATTTCACGTGCACCAGCGGCAAAAGTTGAACCCGTATCACCATCGCCTACTTTGGCATCCAGCGCGTTGAGGTGTGTTTCCAGATCGGAAAGCGTTCCGGTGACCTGCTCAATAATCCCGGCAACCAGCGTGTTGGCTGAGGGCTGAAATTCGACACGCGCGCTGCGCTGCGATGACGGCACACAGTTGATTTCGCGTGGTGGGACCGGGGTTGGCCAGCTGCTGGTTTCTACTTCGGTTAACAGTGCTTTTTCGATGCTCTCTTCCAGTACGATGGCGGTCAGCGAGAAACCTTTCATATCCAGGGCGGTGACCAGCGAGGCCGGGCCAATCAGCCAGTCGATACGCGGATGCAGTGGGCTGTTTGCCAGTTCCCGAGTGATAATAGCCATTTCAGCAACGGACACGCCGCCCAGGTTATTAATCATTACTGTCAGACGGCCGGTTTCGGGCAGTGCCGCCAGCAGTTTATCCACCATCAAATTCACCACCTGCGCACTGTTTTGCGTGTCGATAACCGAAGCACCTGGTTCGCCGTGAATGCCCATGCCCAGTTCAGCATGGCCCGCATGATGGCGCGGTGCGGCGTCGGTTTCCTGCGGCAGGTGACAACTGGAAATGGCGACGCCCAGGCTGAAGGTGTTACTTGCTGCATACTGCGCTTCACGCAGGACGGTAGCGAGGTTGTAGCCGCGTTCAGCGAAATAGCCTGCCACTTTATGAACCAGGATAGTGCCCGCAATCCCGCGAGGATGCTTGTTATCCGGCAGGGAGATATCGTCGCCGACAATCAGCATTTCGACGTTATAGCCAAGGCGGCGTGCTTTTTCGGCGGCGAGGCCGAAGTTAAGACGATCGCCGGTGTAATTTTTAACGATCAACAGACAGCCTGCCTCGCCAGTTACCGCCTGGATTGCGGTCAGCACTGCATCTACGCTCGGGGACGCAAACACGTCGCCACAGACCGCAGCGGTGAGCATGCCTTTACCGATAAAACCAACGTGCGCAGGTTCGTGTCCCGAACCGCCGCCAGAAATGACCGCCACGTTATCTTTGTTGAGATCGCGACGTACCACGATGCGAATAGCCGGATCGCTTTCCAGACGCGCCAGATTGTTCCACGGACTGGTGATAATCGTACCGTCGATGACGTCGTTAACGAGTTGGGTACGCTGATTAAAAAAGAATTGAGACATAACGGCTCCTCGAGGTTGAGTGTAAGACAAACCCCCGAATGCATTGTCATGGTGCGGAGGCGATGGGGAGATTCTGGCGGAGTCAGCGTGGAAAAAAACAGCGGCAAAATTGGTTTCATTACGGAACGTAATTGTTATTTTTTGTTCCGTAATGGAACGCATTTGTGAGATGAACGATCACAATGCGAGCCCGCGCGACTTTTTTATCGCCTTTTCAGTGCTGGCCACACCGCACAGTAAACGTTTTGTTACTGCTTTTAACGGCGTCAGAGAGGGGCAAAGGGAATTTGATTTTCGCGTTCTGCAAGGATTTGTCGGAAAATGAACGGATCGGGATCGCAAACCTTAGTATTTTCAGGGTTAACCGTTTCAATATGGAACGCATGTCATTTTTATCTGTTTCATATCAGAACAAAAAGACGAATGATTTTTTTGTTCCCGCCTCGCCATACAGTTATTGCATCGCTCCGGTCTCCCGTTTTCGCCGTTCGCAATAGGCTAAACAGGTTAACGCCAGGGCTCACCATGTAAAAACATGTACTTATTTGAGGATGAAAGGAATGCTAAAAGTTATTCAATCTCCAGCCAAATATCTCCAGGGTCCTGACGCTTCTACCTTATTTGGTCAATACGCTAAAAATCTGGCAGACAGCTTTTTCGTGATTGCAGATGACTTCGTCATGAAACTGGCGGGAGACAAAGTACTCAATGGCCTGCACAGCCACGGTATTAGTTGCCACGCGGAACGCTTCAATGGCGAATGCAGCCATGTTGAAATTAATCGCCTGATTGCCATTCTGAAGCAGCACGGTTGCCGTGGTGTGGTTGGGATTGGCGGTGGGAAAACGCTGGATACAGCCAAAGCGATCGGTTACTACCAGAAACTGCCGGTGGTGGTGATCCCAACTATCGCCTCAACTGATGCGCCAACCAGTGCGCTGTCTGTTATCTATACCGAAGCCGGTGAGTTCGAAGAATATCTGATCTACCCGAAAAACCCGGATATGGTTGTCATGGATACGGCAATTATCGCCAAAGCGCCGGTACGTCTGCTGGTAGCCGGGATGGGCGATGCGCTCTCGACCTGGTTTGAAGCAAAAGCGTGTTTTGATGCCAGAGCGACCAGCATGGCGGGAGGACAGTCCACGGCGGCGGCCCTGAGCCTGGCGCGCTTGTGCTATGATACGTTGCTGGCAGAAGGTGAAAAGGCTCGTCTGGCGGCGCAAGCTGGCGTGGTGACCGATGCTCTGGAACGTATCGTGGAAGCGAATACCTATCTCAGCGGAATCGGCTTTGAAAGCAGTGGTCTTGCGGGTGCACACGCCATCCATAATGGCTTCACCATTCTGGAAGAGTGTCACCATTTGTACCACGGTGAAAAAGTGGCGTTTGGTACGCTGGCGCAACTGGTGCTGCAGAACAGCCCGATGGAAGAGATCGAAACGGTGCTGAATTTCTGCCAGAAAGTAGATCTGCCGGTAACGCTGGCGCAAATGGGCGTGAAAGACGGCATCGACGCTAAGATTATGGCCGTTGCGAAAGCCACCTGCGCGGAAGGTGAAACCATTCACAATATGCCGTTCCCGGTGACGCCTGAAAGCGTCCATGCCGCTATTCTGACGGCAGACCTGCTGGGACAGCAGTGGCTGGCACGTTAATCAGACGTCGGTAAGCCTTTTATTTGGCATCTTCTCCCCCTCTGGCAGTCTCTGCCGGAGGGGTTGTCTATGGTAAAACAGCGGAAATGGATATGACGGCGCACACTCATGGCATCGGGAAGGAAGTCTCTTCGGTCATTGCTCAGTCATGGCATCGTTGCAGCAAGTTTATGCAGCGGGAAACCTGGCAGGCACCGCATCAGGCACAGGGACTGACTTTTGCGTCGATTTGTCGCCGTAAGACTGCGCTACTGACGATTGGACAGGCTGCGCTGGAAGATGCCTGGGAGTTTATGGATGGACGTCCGTGCGCACTGCTGATTCTGGATGAATCGGCTTGTATTCTCAGCCGGTGCGGCGATCCGCAGACGGTGGAACAGCTGGCGGAACTTGGCTTTCGTGACGGTAGCTACTGCGCGGAAAGCATTATCGGCAGTTGTGCGCTATCGCTGGCAACGATGCCAGGGCAGCCGACAAAAACCTCTGGCGATCAGCATTTTAAGCAGGCGCTGCATCCGTGGTCGTTCTGCTCGACGCCGGTCTTCGATAACCATGGTCGACTGTTTGGCTCTATTTCCTTGTGCTGCCTGGTAGAGCATGAGTGCGTTTCTGATTTATCCCTGACGCTGGCGATCGCCAGAGAAGTCGGCAACTCTTTGCTGACTGATAGCCTGCTGGCCGAATCTAACCGCCATCTGAATCAGATGTACGGACTGCTGGAAAGCATGGATGATGGCGTGATGGCGTGGAACGAGCAGGGCGTTCTGCAATTTCTTAATGCCCGTGCCGCTTTGCTTTTACATCTGGATGCACAGGCCAGCCAGGGTAAAAACATTAATGACTTGCTCAATCTGCCCATGCTGCTGCGCCGGGCGATCAAACATGCCCGCGGCCTGAATCACGTCGAAGTCACCTTTGAAAGTCAGCATCAGTTTGTTGATGCCGTCATTACCCTGAAGCCGATTGTTGAAGAGCAGGGCAACAGCTTTATTCTGCTGCTGCACCCGGTCGAACAAATGCGCCAACTGATGACCAGCCAGCTCGGAAAAGTCAGCCACACCTTTGAACAGATGTCGACGGATGACCCGGAAACCCGTCGGCTGATCCATTTTGGTCGCCAGGCGGCGAGAGGGAGTTTCCCTATTCTGTTGTGTGGTGAAGAGGGAGTGGGTAAAGAGCTATTGAGCCAGGCTATTCACAATGAAAGTGAACGTGCCAGCGGGCCGTATATCGCCGTGAACTGCCAACTGTATGCCAACAGCGTGTTGGGGCAGGATTTTATGGGCAGTGCGCCAACCGATGATGAAAACGGTCGGCTGAGCCGCCTTGAACTGGCGAACGGCGGTACGCTGTTTCTGGAAAAAATTGAGTATCTGGCACCAGAGTTGCAATCCGCGTTGTTGCAGGTTATCAAGCAGGGCGTATTGACCCGCCTTGATGCCCGCCGCCTGATCCCGGTAGATGTCAAAGTGATTGCTACTACCACGGTTGATCTCGCCAACCTGGTGGAGCAAAACCGCTTTAGCCGCCAACTGTATTACGCGTTACACTCCTTTGAAATTGTTATTCCACCGCTGCGGGCACGGCGTAACAGCATTCCGGCGCTGATTCATACACGCTTAAATAGCCTGAAAAAACGCTTTTCATCCAGCCTGAAGCTGGACGATGACGCGCTGGCGCAACTGGTGGCCTACTCGTGGCCGGGCAATGACTTTGAGCTGAACAGCATTATCGAAAACATCGCCATCAGCAGTGATAACGGCCATATTCGACTGAGCAATCTACCGGATTATTTGTTTGCCGAACGTCCGGGTCTGGAGACGGCATCTTCACTGCTGCCTGCCAGTCTGACGTTTACCGCTATCGAAAAAGAGGCGATTATCCATGCTGCCCGCGTCACCAGCGGACGCGTACAGGAGATGTCGCAACTGTTGAATATCGGTCGCACTACCTTGTGGCGCAAGATGAAGCAGTACGACATTGATGCCAGCCAGTTTAAGCGCAAGCATCTGGACTAGTTTCTTCAATTCTCGCCATCGAGAACAGCGCGTCTGACAGTCGGTTGATATAACGCCTGAGTTCATCGCGTAACGTTAGCGATCTGCTCATCGCGATGAGCACCCGTTCCAGTCGGCGCGTCAGGGTTCGCGCAACGTGTAGCTGTGCCGATGCGAGATTTTTCCCCGGAATAACAAACTCTTTGAGCGGGCCACTTTGCGCCATATTGCGGTCAATAAGCTGCTCCAGCGCCTGAGTATCCTCTTCACCAATACGCTGTTGTAAGCGAGCGAGTCCTTTCTCATCGCTGGCGAGTTCCGCACCCAGTACAAACAGCATTTTCTGTATGGCGTGCAGATCCTGGCGTAGCCCGGCCTGACGCGTGCTGGCATAGCAGACGCCAAGTTGGGAAATCAGTTCATCCACCGTGCCATAGGCCTCAACGCGGATGTCGTCTTTGTCGATACGGCTGCCGCCAAACAGTGCGGTCGTGCCTTTATCGCCGGTTCGGGTGTAGATGCGGTACATTTATTTTATCTCGCTGAAGGGAAGCACTTTGACCAGTTGACCGGCATTGGCGCCAAGCGTGCGGATCTGCGCAATTCCGGCGCGGATATGACCACGGATCAGCGCCCGATCCTCGGGCAACTGGGCGTGGGTTAAAGCAATATCACCCGTGGCGTTAAGACCCAGACCGACACGTAGCGTTGAGCTTTTGGCCGCAAGTTTGCTCAATGCCAGTGCGCAGTCATGCTCGTCGCAACAGATTGCCCGGCAAGGGACGCCTTGCTCTTCCAGTCCCCAGCACAGCTCATCAAGCACGCGAGTATCCTGCCAGCGTGAGTGATAAAACAGATGTACGCCCGGTGATGAAAGTGACATTGCGCCCCCTGTACTATCAGAATGCCTGACGGAAAATCTCGGCAATTTCTTTCTCGTTCCCTTTGCGCGGGTTAGAGAAGGCGTTGCCGTCCTTCAGCGCCATTTCCGCCATGTACGGGAAATCAGCTTCTTTAACGCCCAGATCGCGCAGATGCTGCGGAATGCCGATGTCAGCGGAGAGACGGGCAATGGCGTGAATGGCCAGTTCGGCGGCATCCATGGTGGAAAGTCCGTCAGTGTTTTCGCCCATAAACTCAGCGATATCGGCAAATTTTTCCGGGTTAGCGATCAGGTTATAGCGCGCCACGTGCGGCAGCAGTACGGCATTCGCCACGCCGTGCGGCATGTCGTACAGACCACCGAGCTGGTGTGCCATCGCATGAACGTAGCCGAGGTTGGCGTTGTTGAAAGCCATACCCGCCAGCAGAGAGGCGTAGGCCATGTTCTCGCGAGCTTTCAGGTTGCTGCCCAGCGCTACGGCCTGACGCAAGTTGCGTGCGATCAGGCGAATAGCCTGAATAGCGGCAGCGTCGGTGACCGGGTTGGCATCTTTGGAAATATAGGCTTCCACGGCGTGGGTCAGGGCGTCCATACCGGTCGCGGCGGTCAGCGGGGCGGGTTTGCCGAGCATCAGCAGCGGATCGTTAATGGAGACCGACGGCAGGTTGCGCCAACTGACAATCACAAACTTCACTTTAGTCTTGGTATTGGTCAGCACACAGTGGCGGGTGACTTCGCTGGCGGTACCGGCAGTGGTATTCACCGCAACGATCGGCGGCAGCGGGTTGGTCAGGGTTTCAATCCCGGCATAGCTGTAGAGATCGCCTTCGTGAGTTGCTGCGATACCGATGCCTTTGCCGCAGTCATGCGGGCTACCGCCACCGACGGTAACGATGATATCGCAATGCTCTTTGCGAAAGACTTCCAGACCGTCGCGCACGTTGGTGTCTTTGGGGTTAGGTTCTACGCCGTCAAAAACCACCACCTCAATACCGGCTTCACGCAGATGGGCGAGAGTTTTATCTACCGCGCCGTCTTTAATGGCCCGCAGACCTTTATCAGTAACCAGCAGCGCTTTTTTACCGCCTAACAGTTTGCAGCGTTCGCCGACAACGGAAATAGCATTGGGGCCAAAGAAGTTAACATTCGGCACAAGGTAATCAAACATACGATAGCTCATAATATACCTTCTTAGATTTAAATTATAATTCAGAGAAACAATTCAATGCGGTCTCAGCCAATAATCTATCTTGTTCCACAGTACCGCCGCTAACGCCGACGGCACCAATTAATTGACCGTCAAATACAACAGGTAAACCGCCACCAAAAATAACGATTCGCTGTTGGTTGGTGAGCTGTAAACCATATAGAGAAGCACCTGGTTGTACTGCATCGGTAATTTCATGGGTGCCCTGCCGCAGACAGCAGGCGGTCCAGGCTTTATTGAGAGAAATATCACAACTGGTGACAAACGCCTCGTCCATGCGCTGCATCAGTAGCGTGTTTCCGCCGTGGTCGACCACGGAAAAGACCACCGGAACGTTGATTTCAATCGCTTTTGCCTCGACGGCAGTCGCCATTTTCTTTGCGGCCGCCAGCGTAATGGTGGCGATTTGTTGGCTCTTATTCACAGTATCTCCTGACAAGGTTGTAGGGCTGAGGTCGCAAAAAATATCGCGCTACAGCTATTTTTTCTCATTGGGTTTTCTGTATTTTCTCGCGACGCGTTATTAAGTCAATAGTGTGGATTTTTCTAAAATATTAATTTAATTCCCTGCGTTCGGCATTTGTTGATAATGATCATTTAAGCGCGTCACAATTCTTTATGGATATTCCTGTTGACCGTTTCAATATGAAACGCTGACATTTAAATATGTATCAAATTGGAACGTAATTAATTTTATTTTTTTATCGGCCTGCTCATTTAAAGTTCGGCTATTGCTGATAAAGGCGATTGCTGGGGGGATAGAGCACCAGCGATACAGCCTGGCGTCCCTATTCTTTATCTTTTGAGTCTATAAACTATGAGAAGATCAAAACGATTCGAAGTTCTTGCGAAGCGCCCTGTAAATCAGGATGGGCTTATTGGCGAATGGCCGGAAGAAGGTCTGATCGCCATGGAAAGTCCCTACGATCCAGCGTCGTCGGTGAAGGTGGAAAATGCTCGTATTGTTGAGCTGGACGGTAAGAGCCGCGCCGAGTTCGACATGATCGACCGTTTCATTGCCGACTACGCCATTAACGTGGCTGAGGCCGAGCGCGCCATGCAGCTCGACGCGCTGGAGATCGCCAGAATGCTGGTGGATATCCACGTCAGTCGGGAAGAGATTATTGCCATTACCACCGCTATTACCCCGGCGAAAGCGGTGGAGGTGATGGCGAAAATGAACGTGGTAGAGATGATGATGGCGCTGCAAAAAATGCGCGCCCGACGCACCCCCTCTAACCAGTGCCACGTGACCAACCTGAAAGATAATCCGGTGCAGATTGCCGCCGATGCCGCTGAAGCGGGGATTCGTGGTTTTTCCGAGCAGGAAACGACGGTCGGGATTGCCCGCTATGCGCCGTTTAACGCCCTTGCGCTGTTGGTCGGTTCTCAGTGTGGTCGCCCTGGCGTACTGACACAATGTTCTGTTGAAGAGGCTACTGAGCTGGAGCTGGGAATGCGTGGGTTAACCAGCTACGCCGAAACGGTGTCGGTCTACGGAACGGAATCGGTATTCACTGACGGCGACGATACGCCATGGTCAAAAGCGTTTCTCGCCTCGGCCTATGCGTCCCGCGGCCTGAAGATGCGCTACACCTCCGGTACCGGTTCGGAAGCCTTGATGGGCTATTCCGAAAGTAAATCGATGCTGTATCTGGAGTCGCGCTGCATTTTTATCACCAAAGGCGCGGGCGTACAGGGGCTGCAAAACGGCGCGGTTAGCTGTATCGGGATGACGGGCGCAGTGCCGTCGGGGATCCGCGCGGTACTGGCGGAAAACCTGATTGCGTCGATGCTCGACCTTGAAGTGGCCTCGGCTAATGACCAGACCTTCTCACACTCCGATATTCGCCGTACCGCCCGCACCCTGATGCAGATGCTGCCCGGCACCGACTTTATCTTCTCTGGCTATAGCGCCGTCCCCAATTACGACAACATGTTTGCCGGTTCTAACTTCGATGCTGAAGACTTCGATGATTACAACATACTGCAACGTGACCTGATGGTTGACGGCGGCCTGCGCCCGGTAACCGAAGAAGAAACCATCGCTATCCGTAACAAGGCGGCGCGGGCTATCCAGGCGGTATTCCGCGAACTGGGCCTGCCGACTATCAGTGATGAGGAAGTGGAGGCTGCCACCTACGCTCACGGCAGCAAAGACATGCCTGCGCGCAATGTGGTGGAAGATCTGGCGGCAGTGGAAGAGATGATGAAGCGCAACATTACCGGGCTGGATATCGTCGGGGCGCTAAGCGGTAGCGGATTTGAAGATATCGCCAGCAATATTCTCAATATGTTGAGACAGCGCGTGACCGGTGATTACCTGCAAACATCGGCCATTCTGGATCGTCAGTTCGACGTGGTCAGCGCCGTGAATGACATCAATGATTATCAGGGACCCGGCACCGGCTATCGCATCAGTGCCGAACGCTGGGCAGAAATTAAAAATATTGCGGGCGTGGTTCAGCCCAGCTCGATTGAATAAGGCGGTACACCGTGGAATGCACAACTGAACGTAAGCCCGTTTTTACCTTGCAGGTCAGTGAAGGCGAGGCGGCAAAAGCAGACGATCGCGCTGATGAAGTGGTGATTGGCGTCGGGCCGGCCTTTGGCAAGCACCAGCATAAAACCCTGATTGATATGCCGCACAACGCGATTCTGAAAGAGCTGGTGGCAGGGATTGAAGAAGAGGGGCTGCATGCGCGAGTGGTGAGAATTCTGCGCACCTCTGATGTCTCTTTTATGGCGTGGGATGCGGCGAACCTCAGTGGCTCCGGCATCGGGATTGGTATCCAGTCAAAGGGAACCACAGTTATTCATCAGCGTGATTTACTGCCCCTGAGTAACCTTGAACTCTTCTCTCAGGCCCCGCTGCTGACGCTGGAAACCTATCGCCAGATTGGAAAGAACGCTGCGCGCTATGCACGCAAAGAGTCGCCCTCGCCGGTTCCGGTGGTCAATGACCAGATGGTGCGCCCCAAATTTATGGCCAAAGCCGCGCTGTTTCACATTAAAGAAACCAAGCATGTGGTGCAGGATGCTGCGCCTGTCACGCTGCATATTGCATTAGTAAGGGAATGACAATGAACGACAACATCATGACCGCGCAGGATTATCCTTTAGCTACCCGCTGCCCGGAGAAAATCCTGACCCCCACCGGGAAACCGCTAACCGATATCACCCTTGAGAATGTGCTGGCGGGACATGTAGGGCCGCAGGATGTGCGTATTTCTCAGCAAACGCTGGAGTATCAGGCGCAGATTGCCGAACAGATGCAACGTCACGCCGTGGCGCGCAACTTCCGCCGGGCGGCGGAACTGATTGCCATCCCGGATACCCGCATTCTGGAAATCTACAACGCGCTACGTCCGTTTCGCTCTTCATTCGCGGAGCTACAGGCGATCGCTGATGAGCTGGAACATACCTGGCACGCGACGGTGAACGCCGGATTTGTGCGTGAGTCGGCAGAGGTGTATCAGCAGAGAAACAAGCTGCGTAAAGGCAGCCAGTGACGGAGGGAATATGCCGTTAATCGCAGGGATTGATATCGGCAACGCCACCACGGAAGTGGCGTTGGCGCAGCATGACCGGTTTATCGCCAGCGGGATTGTCGCGACCACGGGCATGAAAGGAACGCGGGACAATATTGCCGGGGTGGTCGCTTCCCTGCAGCAGGCGCTGGAAAAAACGCCATGGTCGCTTAAAGATGTGGCGAAAATCTGTATCAATGAAGCCGCACCGGTGATTGGCGATGTGGCGATGGAAACCATCACGGAAACCATCATTACCGAATCAACGATGATAGGGCATAACCCACAAACGCCCGGCGGCGTTGGCGTGGGAATGGGAACCACCATTGCTGTGGAGAAGCTGGCGGCATTGAGTGAGGATCGATTTGCTCAGGGCTGGATCCCATTGGTGGGTGAGGCAATGGATTTTCTCGAGGCAGTTTGGCTCATTAATGAGGCACTGGATCGCGGAATCAACGTGGTGGCGGCCATCCTGAAAAAAGATGATGGCGTGTTGGTGAATAATCGCCTGCGTCGGCCAATGCCGGTGGTTGATGAAGTCACCCTGCTGGAGAAGGTGCCGGAAGGTGTGCTGGCGGCGGTGGAAGTGGCGGCCCCGGGACAGGTGGTGCGGGTGCTGTCGAATCCTTACGGTATCGCTACCTTCTTTGCCCTGACGCCGGAGGAAACACAAACCATCGTCCCTATTGCCAGAGCGCTGATTGGTAACCGCTCCGCCGTGGTGCTAAAAACCCCGCAGGGCGATGTGCAATCAAGAGTGATCCCGGCGGGTAAGATCTTTATCCGTGGTGAAAAGCGCGGCGGTGAAGCCGACGTAGCGCAAGGTGCGCAGGCCATTATGCAGGCGATGAACGCCTGCGCGCCCGTGCGCGATATTGGTGGGGAAGCTGGTACGCACGCAGGCGGCATGCTAGAGCGAGTGCGAAAGGTGATGGCCTCGCTGACTGGGCATGATATGAACGCGGTGCATATTCAGGATCTGTTGGCGGTTGATACGTTTATTCCGCGCAAGGTGCAGGGCGGCATCGCCGGGGAGTGTTCGATGGAAAATGCTGTCGGCATTGCGGCGATGGTGAAATCCGATCGTTTACAAATGCAGGCTATTGCCAGCGAGTTGAGCGCGCGATTAAACACCTCCGTTGAAGTAGGAGGGGTAGAGGCCAATATGGCCGTGACAGGTGCGTTAACGACGCCTGGATGTGCTGCACCGCTGGCGATCCTCGATTTAGGCGCAGGTTCCACTGATGCAGCCATCATCAATAGAGAAGGGACAGTAAAGGCGGTACATCTGGCCGGTGCGGGTAATATGGTCAGCCTGTTGATTCAGACGGAGCTGGGTCTGAGTGATCCGTTTCTGGCCGAGGAAATAAAAAAATACCCGTTGGCGAAAGTAGAGAGCCTGTTCAGTATTCGTCATGAGAACGGTGCGGTGGAGTTTTTCCGCGAACCGCTCAGCCCATCAGTATTCGCCAAAGTGGTGTATCTGAAAGATGGCGAGTTGATCCCGGTAGATAACCAGACTTCGCTGGAAAAAATTCGTCTGGTGCGACGTCAGGCCAAAGAGAAGGTTTTTGTGACCAACTGCCTGCGTGCATTGCGCCAGGTGTCCCCCGGCGGATCCATTCGCGATATCTCTTTCGTGGTGCTGGTGGGCGGTTCCTCGTTGGATTTCGAAATCCCACAGATGATTACCGACGCGCTGGCACATTACGGGGTTGTCGCCGGACAGGGCAACATTCGTGGTACCGAAGGGCCGCGTAATGCGGTGGCGACCGGGCTGGTTTTGGCCGGAATGGCGAATTAATCGTGCAGAAAACAGCCGCCGCAAGCGTTTAGCTGCGGGGTAAATCAAATAAAGGCAACGTTCTCTTTGATATCCCGGCGGAGTTGGGTACATAGTATAAATGTGTCTCTCACGTGGTTAATTTTAAGGATAAGAGCATGCCAACAGCAATTGAGAAAGCATTGGATTTTATTGGTGGTATGAACACTTCGGCGTCAGTACCCCATTCAATGGATGAAAGTACCGCTAAGGGAATCCTAAAGTATTTGCATGACTTAGGTGTGCCAGCGAGTCCGGAAGTTGTAATGGCACGGGGTGAGCAGGAGGGATGGAATCCTGAGTTCACGAAAAAAGTAGCCGGATGGGCAGAAAAAGTCGCCTCCGGTAACCGTATCCTTATCAAGAATCCAGAGTATTTTTCGACCTATATGCAGGAGCAGCTCAAAGAACTCGTGTGAGCTGACTATCGAATAACACGCTAACGGACGTTTCCATCTCTGATGGTAGCGTCCTAATGGCATGCCAGCGATATGGGCTGGCGTATCGCATGATATACCTTATTCCCCGCGTGGCGTGTTCCCAGAGACCATTACACATCCCGAACTACTCAATTATTGGTTTGCCAACAATTGAATATATTTCCCATAACAAAAAGGACCTGCGATTTCTCGCAAGTCCTTGAAATTTGGTGGCCCCTGCTGGACTTGAACCAGCGACCAAGCGATTATGAGTCGCCTGCTCTAACCACTGAGCTAAGGGGCCGTGGCGGTGGATTATAAAGTAACTCCGCGTTGCAATCCAGACATAAGCGTACGGATGCTGTTTTTATAAACAATGTATTTTCAGTCCGTTATACTTGTCCCTTGATGTATTGTTCGGAGTAATTATGGTTAAGGACATACTGGCACCGGGGCTGCGGGTAGTATTTTGCGGCATCAATCCGGGGCTCTCTTCTGCGGGTACAGGATTTCCCTTTGCGCATCCCGCGAATCGCTTCTGGAAGGTTATCCATCAGGCGGGGTTCACCGATCGCCAGCTTAAACCTGAAGAGGCACAGCATCTGCTGGATTTCCGCTGCGGCGTGACTAAGTTTGTCGACAGACCAACGGTACAAGCCAATGAAGTGAAGCTACAAGAGATGCGTAGCGGCGGTCGTCTGCTCATTGAGAAAATAGAAGAGTATCAGCCCGCCGCGCTCGCAATCCTCGGTAAGCAGGCCTTTGAGCAGGGCCTTAGCCAGCGTGGGGCGCAGTGGGGGAAGCAGACGTTGACCATTGGCGCGACGCAATTATGGGTATTGCCGAATCCCAGCGGGTTAAGCCGGATCACGCTGGATAAACTGGTGGAAGCGTATCGGGAAGTGAACGACGCCCTGCTCAGGCGGGGACTATAAAGAAAAACGCCACCTTGCGGTGGCGTTTATGCTTATGTGGCGAGATTAATCGTCGAGGAAGCTACGCAGTACTTCAGAGCGGCTCGGGTGACGCAGTTTACGCAGCGCCTTCGCTTCGATCTGACGGATACGTTCACGGGTAACATCGAACTGTTTACCGACTTCTTCCAGCGTGTGGTCGGTGTTCATGTCGATACCGAAACGCATACGCAGAACTTTCGCTTCACGGGCGGTCAGGCCAGCCAGAACGTCGTGCGTTGCGGCACGCAGGCTCTCGGTGGTCGCAGAGTCCAGTGGCAGCTCGAGGGTGGTATCCTCGATGAAATCACCCAGATGCGAATCTTCATCGTCGCCGATCGGCGTTTCCATGGAGATAGGCTCTTTAGCGATCTTCAGCACTTTACGGATCTTGTCTTCTGGCATCAGCATGCGTTCAGCCAGCTCTTCCGGCGTCGGCTCGCGGCCCATCTCTTGCAGCATCTGACGGGAGATACGGTTGAGCTTGTTAATGGTCTCAATCATATGCACCGGGATACGAATGGTACGCGCCTGATCTGCGATCGAACGGGTGATCGCCTGACGGATCCACCAGGTTGCATAGGTGGAGAACTTGTAACCACGACGGTATTCAAACTTATCCACCGCTTTCATCAGACCGATGTTACCTTCCTGAATCAGATCCAGGAACTGCAGGCCACGGTTGGTGTATTTTTTAGCGATAGAGATAACCAGACGTAAGTTCGCTTCAACCATCTCTTTTTTCGCACGGCGGGCTTTCGCTTCACCGATGGACATGCGACGGTTGATATCTTTAACCTGCTCGATGGTCAGGCCGGTTTCTTCTTCAATCTGCTGCAGTTTCTGCAGGCCGCGGTGAACGTCATCTGCCACATCGTGCAGTTTTTCAGACCACGGCTTGTTCATCGCGATTGCCGCGTTGAACCAGGTTTCGCTGGTTTCGTTGCCAGTAAACAGGGTGATGAAGTTTTTCTTCGGCATTTTGCACTGCTCAACGCAGAGCTTCATGATCAGACGTTCCTGAGTACGCACGCGGTCCATCATGACGCGCATGCTGTTTACCAGGTAGTCGAACTGCTTCGGTACCAGGCGGAACTGTTTGAACACTTCAGACAGCTTCTGAATTTCTTCCTGCGCGGCTGCATGGCTGCGGCCTTTCGCTTTGATAGTGTCGCGGGTGATTTCGTACTGAGTACGCAATTCACCGAATTTTTCACGCGCTAACTCAGGGTCGATGCTGTTGTCGTCATCGCTGCTGTCGTCGTCGCCATCTTCTTCATCTTCGTCTTCATCGTCATCCATCTCTTCCTGAGAGAGTTCAGAACCGACGTGGGTCGCCGTTGGCGCCATGTCTTCTTCCGCGTTTGGATCGACAAAGCCAGTGATCAGATCGGAAAGACGTGCTTCTTCAGCTTCAACGCGATCGTACTGCTCAAGCAGGTAGGTGATAGCTTCCGGGTATTCGGCAACGGAGCATTGAACCTGGTTAATCCCGTCTTCGATGCGTTTAGCGATGTCGATTTCGCCTTCGCGGGTTAACAGTTCAACGGTACCCATTTCACGCATGTACATGCGGACCGGGTCAGTTGTACGACCGATTTCGGACTCAACGCTGGACAGAACCTGGGCAGCCGCTTCTTCCGCGTCTTCATCGGTGCTGTTGGAGGTTTCAGCAAGCAGCAGATCATCGGCATCAGGTGCTTCTTCCATCACCTGAATACCCATGTCATTGATCATTTGGATGATGTCTTCGATTTGATCTGAATCGACGATATCTTCCGGCAGATGGTCATTGACCTCGGCATAGGTCAGATAGCCTTGCTCCTTACCACGTTGGACAAGAAGCTTCAGCTGTGACTGCGGGTTTTGCTCCATAAGACGGTATCCACACTTAATTCGTTTGATTGGTGTTGGGCGGTAAAACCGCCAACGGCAAAACGAGGGCATACTTATATTTTGCCGCTGCCTCTCCGTGCGGCTGTCGGGGGCTTCCCGATCGATATTCGGCAGTTAAGCCGTTAAATACTTCATCCTTCACGTTGTCTCTGCGTTAGCTGCGTTCTCTTTTCCTGGTCATGTACTTATGTACACTCCCAGGCGTTCGTTCACTTGCTGCCTTGATACAACGCGAATGATTTTGTCTTTGTTTTGTCTTTCTCTTATTTCCTGGCCAGTTCCTGGTTCAGTGTCCAGAGTTCCCTGCGTTCTTCGCTGCTTAAACCGTGTGTGCGCTCACGAGCTATCAACTCTTCCTGGCGCAGTTCAAGCATCGAATCAAACATATGGTTGAGTGAGTCGGTGAAGGTTTTTTCCGCGATATCTTTATCTGCTATATCGTCCCACATCGACAGTTTTTCAAGGGTCGCAGCATCATTTGTGCCACGGTAGTGTTCTAAAAGTTGCCCGGTGGTCAGACCTGGCTGAGCCAGACAAGTGTTGACCAGTTCTCTGAATAAGCCAAGTCCAGGCAGCTTATTGCTATCGAGTGCGCCTAACGGTGGAACCAGCGGGGCGAGCTCCGGGTTCTGCACCAGCAACCCTATAAGTATACGCATGGTCGTACGTTTTAGCTGTGGAACAGGGCGGGAAGCCCCATTTTCTGCCAGTTTTGGCATTAAACGTTCAAGCTGGCTGTCATCCAGAATGCCGAGCTTGTTTCCCAACTCCTGTCGCAGGTAAATGCGCAACGTTTCGCCTGGTACCTGAGTAATCAGCGGTAATGCCAGCGTGCTGAGCTGTGCGCGTCCGTCCGGGGTACTCAAATCCACCTGCGGCAACAGGCTGTTAAATAAAAACGCGGAGAGCGGCAGCGCCTGCTCCATCCGGGCTTCAAAGGCCTCTTTCCCTTCTTTACGCACCAGCGTATCGGGGTCTTCGCCGTCAGGTAAAAACATAAAGCGTAGCTGGCGTCCGTCTGTCATATAGGGCAGTGCGGTTTCCAGCGCGCGCCATGCTGCGTCGCGTCCGGCACGGTCGCCGTCGTAACAGCAAATTACGTTGTTCGTCGCGCGGAACAACAGTTGGATGTGATCGGCGGTGGTTGACGTCCCAAGGGATGCCACGGCGTAGTTAATGCCGTATTGCGCCAGCGCCACCACATCCATATAGCCTTCTACCACTAACAGGCGCTGTGGATCGGCGTTATCTTGCTGGGCTTCATAAAGACCATACAGCTGGCGACCTTTATGGAAAATATCGGTTTCCGGGGAGTTCAGATACTTCGGCAGGGCATCGCCCAGCACGCGTCCACCAAAACCAATGACCCGACCACGTTTGTCGCGGATGGGGAACATCACCCGTTCGCGGAAGCGATCGTAACTGCGTCCCTGATCGTTGGTGACCAACATCCCCGCATCGACCAGCGATTTGCGATTTTCAGCATTACCGCCAAACCGTTTCAGGACGTTGTCCCAGCCGGGGGGCGCAAAACCAATAGCAAAACGGGTGATAACGTCGCTACTTAATCCTCGCTTTTCCAGGTACTGGCGCGCAGGGGTAGCGGCGGGTTGCATCAAAGACTGTTGATAAAAAGTGTTCAGGCCGTCCATCAATTGATAAAGGCTTTGCCGTTGATGGCGCTCTATCTGACTGGGGCCACTGCCTGCTTCATAGGGCACTTCAAGGTTGTGCATTGCGGCCAGTTCTTCGACGGTTTCCACAAACTCGAGCTTGTCGTAGTTCATGAGAAAGTCGACGGCGTTGCCATGCGCGCCACACCCAAAGCAGTGATAAAACTGTTTTTCACCGTTTACGGTGAAAGAGGGGGTTTTTTCGTTATGGAACGGACAGCACGCGTGATAATTTTTGCCCTGCTTTTTCAGCTTTACCCGCGCGTCGATGAGATCGACGATGTCGGTTCTTGCCAGCAGGTCATTGATAAATACGCGTGGAATTCGTCCAGCCATATGCCCCTTTTATACACTTCATCCTTCAGCCTGCCTCTGTGTTGGCTGCGCTCGCTCACCCCTGTCACTTACTTATGTAAGCTCCGGGGCTTCACTCACTTGCCGCCTTGATGCATACTGAATGATTTTGTGTATATGCCAATGCATAAACGAAAATAAGCCGCGCATTCCTTCCGGAAGCACGGCCTTACAACTACAACTCAGTCTGAATTGAGAGCTTTGGCTCTCAATAGATTAGTACAGACGAGTGCGGCGTGCGTTTTCGCGAGCCAGTTTCTTCGCGTGACGTTTCACAGCAGAAGCTTTAGCGCGCTTACGTTCGGTAGTCGGTTTTTCATAGAACTCACGACGACGAACTTCCGCCAGAACACCTGCTTTTTCGCATGAACGCTTGAAGCGACGCAGTGCTACGTCGAACGGCTCGTTTTCACGTACTTTAATTACCGGCATGTAACTCTCACCTTTAATAAATTCGGTTTGCCGCTGGCATCAACGCCAGCTTATTTCAAAATGGTGCGGAATTTTACTGCAATTGCTGCTGCTTTGTAAAGCACCGACGCGATTTTGAAAGGGACTTTTATAAGGACAAGGAGTATACACGAGCGGAACTCCTGGGGCGAACAAAGTTTTACATCAACCCGCATTGGTCCTACACTGCGCGGTAATAGAGCGAGGTAAAACAAGTCATGCGTGTACTGGGTATTGAAACATCCTGCGATGAAACCGGCATCGCCATTTACGACGATGAAAAAGGTCTTTTAGCCAACCAATTGTATAGTCAGGTGAAATTACACGCTGACTACGGCGGCGTAGTGCCAGAACTGGCCTCGCGCGATCACGTACGTAAAACCGTACCGCTGATCCAGGCCGCGCTGAAAGAGGCGGGACTGACGGCAAAAGAGATTGATGCGGTAGCGTATACCGCAGGTCCTGGTTTGGTTGGTGCGCTGCTGGTTGGCGCAACCGTAGGACGTTCACTGGCGTTCGCCTGGGGCGTACCAGCAATTCCTGTGCACCATATGGAAGGGCATCTGCTGGCGCCGATGCTGGAAGATAATCCGCCTGCTTTTCCGTTCGTCGCGCTGCTGGTTTCTGGCGGTCACACGCAGCTTATCAGCGTCACCGGTATCGGTCAGTATGAATTACTCGGCGAATCGATTGATGATGCTGCTGGCGAAGCGTTCGACAAAACCGCCAAGCTGCTGGGACTGGATTATCCTGGCGGTCCAATGCTGTCAAAGCTGGCCTCGCAAGGCGTTGAAAAACGTTTTGTCTTCCCGCGCCCGATGACCGATCGTCCGGGGCTGGATTTCAGCTTCTCCGGGCTGAAAACCTTTGCCGCGAATACCATTCGTAATAACGAAAATGACGATCAGACGCGCGCAGATATCGCCCGAGCCTTTGAAGATGCGGTAGTTGATACGCTGATGATCAAGTGTAAACGCGCGCTGGATCAAACCGGTTTTAAACGTCTGGTGATGGCGGGGGGCGTGAGCGCTAACCGTACACTACGCGCAAAACTGGCTGAGATGATGCAAAAACGTCGTGGCGAAGTATTTTACGCGCGTCCGGAATTTTGTACCGACAACGGGGCGATGATCGCCTACGCGGGCATGGTGCGTTTTAAAGCAGGCGCAACGGCGGATCTTGGCGTGACCGTGCGTCCACGCTGGCCACTGGCGGAATTACCGGCGGCGTGATTTTTGCCCGGTGGCGCAATGTTACCGGGCAAGACGCTACATCCGCAGCATTCCTTTCTCTTCCAGAAACGCGATAATTTTTTCCAGACCCTCTCCGGATTTTAAATTACTGAACGTCCACGGACGCTCGCCGCGCATACGCAGGGTATCGCGTTCCATCACCTCCAGCGAGGCGCCGACGTAAGGGGCCAGATCGGTTTTATTGATAACCAGAAAATCGGATTTAGTGATCCCCGGGCCTCCCTTACGCGGGATCTTCTCGCCTTCGGCAACGTCGATCACATAGATTGTCAGATCCGCGAGTTCCGGACTAAAGGTGGCGCTCAGGTTATCGCCGCCGCTTTCCACAAAAATCAGATCCAGATTGCCGAATTTCTCGCTTAACGCCTCTACGGCAGCCAGATTCATCGATGCATCTTCGCGGATGGCGGTATGCGGGCAACCGCCGGTTTCCACACCGACGATCCTGTCTGGCTCCAGGGCGCCCGCCTCGGTGAGAATGCGCTGATCTTCTTTGGTGTAGATATCGTTGGTGACTACCGCCAGTTGATAGCTGCTGCGCATGGCTTTGCATAACGCTTCCAGCAGCGCCGTTTTGCCGGAACCGACCGGGCCGCCAACGCCTACGCGCAGGGGATGCTTGCTGTTACTCATTTTTTCTCCTCAGGAGCGGAATAATCGGGAATATTGCGTTTCATGCCGGGCAGAGGCGATGGCGGCCAACGGCGTTGCGGAGCCGAGACTGGCGTCAGGACACGCCAGCGCCTGTGCCAGACCCTGCGCATAGCGATCGCAGAGCGCAATAATCAAACGCTGGGCCGCCTGTTGTCCAAAAGGAACCAGCTTGACGCCAGCCATCACTGCGCTCTCAATCCAGCTGTAGCCGAGGCTTAACGCCAGCTCGGTCAGGGGGATTTTCCAGCGCACGCCCAGCCAGGCCATGCCGCAAAGCTGGCTGTCGGCGAAGAGAGTGCGCCACTCTCGCGAGCAATCCGCCTCCCAGTCGGTGACCAGCCGCGTAAACGCCGCGCCCCGGCTGCGTTCTTCATCCCGCAGTTCGCGGGTTTCGCGACAGGCCAACAGGTAAGTGGTCCAGCGGCGCGCGGAAGCGAGATCGTCCTGCTCGCAGGCGTGATACAGCCTCGCCAGCAGCGGTAGGTCGACGGTAAAAAAGTTCTGCTCCATCTGTTGAATTTGCCAGGCAGAGAAGTCATCGACGCTTTTCACCCAGCCGATTTCCACCGCCCACTCCAGACCCTGGGACCAGGTAAACGACCCCACCGGGAGAGCGCTGCTGGCGAGCTGCATCAGACGCAGCTGTTGGGTGTTATGCATCAGTGCGCATGGCCGTGATGATGCCCGTGTGATTCACTGGCATAAGCGCCTGCTTCCGGTTCAAACGGTAGTTGAGCGAACGTCACCTCGAGGTTGAACTGGCGCAGCATGGCGTCCAGCACGTGATCGTGGTGGTAGCGCAGCTCATCGGGCAGGATTTGCAGCGGAACGTGGCGATTGCCGAGGTGATAACAGGCTTTGGCGAGCAGGAAAGGATCGGCGCAGCGCACCACGGAAACCGACTCCGGCGCGGCGATCACTTCGATCACCTCGCTGCCATCGTCGGTGGTCAGCAGGTCGCCACCGCGTAACAGCAAACCGCGCGGTAGTATTAGCCCGGCTTCGCGACCGTCGTTCAGCGCCACTCTGGCACGACTTTTTACCCGCATATCAATGGGTAGCGTGACGCTTGCGGTGGCGCGGTGAGCGTGGTCAAGGCGTTGGGTCAGGTAGATCATCGTCACTCCTCAAAACAGAAAATAGCGTTGTGCCATCGGCAAAACGTTTGCCGGTTCGCTGGTAATCAGTTCGCCATCAATACGCACCTCGTAGGTCTGAGCATCGACGGTGATATTGGGTTGCAGGTCGTTGTGGATCATGTCGGCCTTTTTCACCGTTCTGCAGCCTTTGACGACGGCGATGGCGCTTTGCAGGTTGAGCTGCTGCGCGATGTTTTGCGCGTCAGCGGCTTGCGAAATAAAGGTCAGCCGGGTGTGATGCCGCGCTGCGCCAAGTGCGCCGAACATCATGCGGTAATGCACCGGCTGCGGGGTGGGGATCGAGGCATTGATGTCGCCCATCGGCGCACAGACGATCATCCCGCCTTTAACGATCGTCGCCGGTTTTACGCCAAAGAATGCCGGTGACCACAGCACCAGATCGGCCAGTTTGCCAGGCTCAACGGAGCCGACTTCATGGGCGATACCGTGGGTTAGCGCCGGATTAATGGTGTATTTGGCGACGTAGCGTTTAACGCGCAGGTTGTCGTTGTCGCCGGTTTCTTCTGCCAAAGCTCCACGCTGCACCTTCATACGGTGTGCCACCTGCCAGGTGCGCAGGATCACTTCGCCCACGCGCCCCATTGCCTGCGAATCGGACGAGGTCAGGGAAAAGGCGCCAATGTCATGCAGCACATCTTCGGCAGCGATCGTTTCCCGGCGAATGCGTGATTCGGCAAAGGCCACGTCTTCGGCGATATCCGGATCGAGATGGTGGCAAACCATCAGCATGTCGAGATGCTCGTCGATGGTGTTGATGGTATAGGGCAGCGTCGGGTTCGTAGAGGAGGGCAGGATATTCGGATGCGCGCAGGCGGTGATGATATCCGGTGCATGACCGCCGCCCGCGCCTTCGGTGTGAAAAGTATGAATGGTGCGATCGCCAATCGCCGCCAGCGTATCTTCCACGAAACCGGACTCATTGAGCGTGTCGCTGTGCAACGCGACCTGGATGTCCATCTCGTCGGCCACGGTCAGTGCGCAGTCGATGGCGGCAGGCATGGCACCCCAGTCTTCATGGATTTTCAGGCCAATTGCGCCCGCGGTGATTTGCTCGCGCAGGGCGTCAGGATTTGAGCCGTTACCTTTGCCCAGTAAACCGATGTTAACCGGCAACGCGTCCGCCGCCTGCAGCATGCGTGCGATGTACCACGGACCCGGCGTACAGGTGGTGGCGTGCGTTCCCGCGGCCGGACCGGTGCCGCCGCCGATCATCGTCGTCACGCCGGAAACCAGCGCCTCTTGCGCCTGCTGTGGGCAGATCCAGTGAATATGCGTATCCACGCCGCCCGCGGTGACGATCTTGCCTTCCCCGGCGATGACTTCAGTTCCCACGCCTATCGGGATCGTAACGTTGGGCTGAATATCGGGATTACCTGCCTTGCCGATGGCGAAGATCCTGCCGGCTTTGATACCGATATCCGCTTTCACGATCCCCCAGTGATCGACGATCAGCGCGTTGGTTATTACCAGATCCACACATGCATCGGCGCGCATTTGCCCCTGGCCCATGCCGTCGCGGATCACTTTTCCGCCGCCGAATTTGACCTCTTCGCCGTAGGTGGTGAAGTCTTTTTCTACCTCGATCCACAGGTCGGTATCCGCCAGACGCACTTTATCGCCGGTGGTTGGGCCAAACATGTCGGCGTACGCCTGCCGGGAAATTTCACTCATTATCTGCCTCCAGCGCGCCCATTACTTCGCTGCGAAAACCCACGATCCTTTGTGCGCCAGCAACGCGCACCAGTTCGACTTCGCGTTTTTGTCCTGGCTCAAAACGCACCGCTGTGCCCGCAGCAATGTTCAGACGAAAGCCGCGTGCGGCCAGCCTGTCAAAGCGCAGCGCCGGGTTCACTTCGTAAAAGTGATAGTGCGATCCCACCTGGATGGGCCTGTCGCCATGATTTTCCACCACGATCGTGCAGATCTCCCGCCCTGGATTGAGTGCGATATTGCCTTTTGCGATCTGATATTCACCTGGGATCATTGCCGCTCCTTAGACGATCGGGTTGTGGACGGTGACCAGCTTCGATCCGTCCGGAAATGTGGCTTCAACCTGAATATCCGGGATCATTTCAGGTACGCCTTCCATCACCTGATCGCGGCGCAGGACGTGACGCCCGTCCTCCATCAGCGCGGCCACGGTTTGCCCGTCGCGCGCCCCTTCCATGATGAAAGCGCTAATCAGCGCCACCGATTCCGGGTAGTTCAGCTTCAGCCCGCGGGCCAGGCGACGTTCCGCCACCAGCGCGGCGGTAAACAGCAACAACTTGTCTTTTTCTCTGGGAGTCAGTTCCATAAGGGTTCTCTTAGGTTTGCCAGATTCGCGGTAGCACAGGCGCTTTGTGTGTCAGCAACGGGCGTAGGAATTGCCAGATGTCACGCATAACGCGCTGTACAATCAGGTTGTCGTCGGCAAGAAAGCGGATTGTTAGCAGCGAGTCATTAAGCGTTGCCCCGGCGTAATCGCCAAGCGGTGTAAGCCGCTCGCGCGTGCCCTCCAGCATGTGTTCGCTGGCCGGATAACACAGCAACGTGCCGACCCAGGGATGATGCGCAATGCCACTCAGATTCCCCTCCTGCAATATCAAGCGTTCTATCAACAGCGGCTGGTCATCTCGCCACACTTCCAGACGGTTTTGCAGCACGCCGTGGCTGAAGGTCTCTTGCATAACCGGTCGCCCAAGACACAACAGATCCCAGGCCAGCAGGCGGCTTGCGGATGTCAGATGAAAGACGGTCTGAATAGCGGCGTTGGCGCCGGGAAAGAGGATCGTATCCTGCGGCAACCACTCCAGCGTGGCATGCGAGGCGAGGGTAAAGTGCTGGCGCAGCAACGCTTGTGGCCCTCGGCTGCGATAAAACTTGCCCGCGCCGGGCTGGGTGATTAACGCATGGCTGTTTTCGTCGAGCGTGACGGCAATATGAAGCTCATCTCCGCCAACGATCCCCGCAGGTGGATGCAGCAAATAGAGGTGACAGACCTCCTCTTCCGGGTAAAACGGACGCTGAACCGTCAATGGACCATGATGACGCGCCGAGGCGAGCACCGTTTTGTGCCCGGTGCGGGTAAAATGCAGATCCAGTTCGGCCTGCCAGCCCCGTGTGAGTGTCTCGTGCGCAACCGTGTCCAGAGCGTTTCCCCTATCAGCATGAGGGTGTTTGCATACAAAAAAGTATGCCTCAGCGCATCGGGAAAAGGGTCATATGAGAAGCTTATGGAAAAAGGGGCGACAATACGCCGCCCCAATGGGGTTTACAGTAAAACGAGGGGCATCCAGACCAGACCGGTGATCACCAGTAGCACGAGGAAAATCAGGCCAAAAATAGCACCGAGCCGCCAGTAATCCACCGTCGGCAAATAACCGCTGCCGTAGTAGATAGGGCTAGGACCGGTGGCGTACGGGGTCAGAATACTGCCCAGGCCAATGGCGGCGCCGACCATCAGGCAGAAGACCGGTAGCGGGATTTCCGGCATTGCCAGCGCGGCGGCAATCATCATCGGCGCGAGGGCAGAGGTATACGCCGTGGCGCTGGCAAAGAAGTATCGCAGCAGGTAGAACACCACGATCAGCGCTACCATCACCATCATCGGCGAATAGCCGCTCAGTCCTCCCGCCAGCAGCTTGCCGAACCAGGTGATAAAACCGGTGTTATTGAGCCCGGTGGCGAGCGTTATCAGCGAGGCCAGCCAGAAAAAGACGTTCCACGCGGCTTTATTACTGACGATGTCATCCCAGTTGATGATGCGCAAAACCAGCATCAACGCCACTACGCTGTATCCGACCATCGCCGCGTCAATAAAATCGCCGCCGAAAATCCACAACACCAGTGCGCCGACCATCAGCACCAGCATCTTTTTCTCGCGGGCGCAGAGTGGTCCCATCGCTTTTAGCTCTGTATCCGCCCAGCGTGGAACCTGATCGCCGGATTTCAGTACCGGTGGATACAACACATATGCCAGCCACGGCACGATCAGCACCAGCAAAATGCTCAGTGGCAGCATGCCTAAGAACCAGTCGCCCCAGCTCAGCGCCGTGTGGGACGCGCCTTTCATCAGGCCGATCAACAGCAGGTTCGGTGCCATCGCCGTTAAGAAAATAGCGCTGGTAACGCAGTCAGCGACAATGCCCATCCACATGATGTACGAGCCAATGGAGCGTGAACTGGCGCTATTGGGTTGTGAATTATACAGCGGCGGCAGGTTGCGGATAATCGGGTAGATTATTCCGGCTCCGCGCGCGGAGTTGGAAGGCGTGACGGGAGCGAGGATCAGCTCTGAGAACATCACCGCATAGCCGAGAAAAAGCGTCCGGTGTCCCATCTTTTTCACCAGCATCAGCGCGATACGCCGACCGAGCCCGGTTTTTTCATAGCCGGTACCAAACATAAAGGCCGCGAAGATCAGCCAGATAACCGAGTTTGAGAATCCAGATACCGCCCACGACAGCGATTTGGCGGTAAATTTAAAACCGTCCTGCGCGAGTTGCTCCGGGCTGAACAGCAGCCACGGTGAAAGGACGGCGATGATCGAAATTCCAATCATCGCCACCACTGCGCCCGGTACAGGTTCCAGAATAAGCCCGACAATCACACCGGTAAAGACGGCAAAATAGAGCCAGGTATGACTCTCAAGACCGGTGGGGACGGGCAGAACAGCAATAATGGCGATGACCACCAGCGGAGCCAGGTATCGCCACCAACCAGCTAAAGGTGCCATTGTTGTATCCCTGCGAAGAGGGAGAGGCGTTACGCCCCTCCGGGAGGGTTATTTGATGTAGTGCACGTGCTCGCAGATTTCATCGACGATAGGATCGCGACGTTCAGCGAACAGCTTTTTGTTTTCGGCAATCAGGTTATTGCCGTGGGTATCGATGGAAACGATCAGCGGGCCGAACTCTTTTACCCGGCATACCCACAGAGATTCCGGCATGCCGAGTTCAGTCCAGTGTACCTCTTCAATTTCTTCAACCTGAGTTGCCGCCACGACCGCACAGCCAGCCGGGAAGATGACGTGCAGCGCTTTGAACTGTTTGCAGCCTTCTTCCGTCAGCGGTCCCATGCCGCCCTTGCCGACCACCAGCTTGACGCCCGTCTGCTCGATAAAGTCTTTCTCAAACGCTTCCATACGCATGCTGGTAGTTGGGCCGACGGAGACCATCTCCCATTTTTCACCGTTCTTACGGACGATCGGGCCCGCATGGAAAATGGCTTTGCCGTTCAGGTCATAAGGAATCGGGCGCTTCAGTTCGATCAGGCGGCGGTGGCAAACGTCACGGCAGGTCACCAGCGTACCGGTCAGGTAAATGACATCGCCAACGCGAATGTCTGCCAGATCTTCGGCTTTGATCGGGGTTGTGAGGATCTTTTTCATAACGCGCTCCGGGTGTGAGACAGGTTTTCGAAGGAGAGGTCGGCATGAACCAACAGCGTGCCGCGACGATGCGCCCAGCAGCCGGTAGAGACGGCAACGCCGATAGTCGACGGGTGGCGCGCGGCGGATTCGATATGCACACCCATCACTGAGCTATTCCCGGTCAACCCTTGCGGCCCAATGCCCAGACGGTTAAGTCCTTCTTCCAGGCGCAGTTCCAGTTCTGCCGCTTTTGGGTTTGGATGGCGTGAACCGATTGGGCGCAGCACCGCTTTACGAGAAAGCACGGCAGCGGTTTCTACGGAGGTGGCAATACCTACGCCCACCAGCACCGGCGGACAGGCGTTGACTGCCAGCGTGGAGATATTTTCGAAGACAAATTTCACCACGCCTTCGTAGCCTTCAGAAGGCATTAACACTTTCGAGCGCCCCGGCAGCGTACAGCCGCCGCCTGCCATGTAGACTTCGATTTCCGCGTCATCATTATCAGGGATGATGTCCCAGGTGACCCACGGCACACCGGTACCGGTATTTTTTCCGGTATTCACTTCGTCAAAAATCTCAACCGCGTTATGGCGCAGCGGCGCTTTTACCGTGGCGTCTTCAACGGCCTGTTTCAGAATGCTTTGTAGTTCGCCAAGTAGCGGAAAACGGGAACCGACCTTCACGAAGAACATAATCTCCCCGGTGTCCTGACAGGCAGGACGGTTCAGGTCGATAGCTTTCTGCATGTTGTCAAACATGGTGTGGTAGATGATTTTACCCATCTTTGATGTTTCGCCTTCACGCAGCTGTTTTAATTTATCCACAACATCGTCAGGCATGCGGGTAGAAATCATGGCGGTAAAGTCGGCGACAATGTTCGTCAGCGTAGTTATCGCTTGTTGGTTATTTTGATTGCTCATCTTATTAACTCCAGTTCTTTTATTTGTCTGGAAATAAATTCTCCGCCACAAACTACCACTAAAAATGTGGTTTTATATTATTTGGCACTGTGAATATCTAATTAACAGTTCGTGAATGATGTCCAGATAAGGCAATAAAAATTGCGCCAGGGCAGGGTTTAATACGTATGGGAGAATTACACTGCGGTTAACCACATTACGGATTACCGATCATGCTGAACACGTATCCCCTGGCGAAAGACCTGCAGGTGCTGGTTGAAATTGTGCATAGCGGCAGTTTCAGCGCCGCCGCTGCGACGCTGGGGCAAACGCCGGCGTTTGTGACGAAACGCATTCAGATCCTTGAGTCCACACTAGGGGCTACGTTGCTAAGCCGCTCTGCGCGTGGCGTAGCGCTCACTGAGAGTGGTCAACGTTGCTATGAACATGCGCAGGCGATCCTCGCAGGTTATCAGCATCTGGTCGATGACGTTACGCAACTCAAAACGCGTCCGGCAGGGATGATTCGTATCGGCTGTAGCTTTGGTTTTGGGCGCAGTTATATTGCACCGGCAATTACCGAATTGATGCATAGCTATCCGGAATTACAGGTGCATTTTGAACTTTACGATCGGCAAATTGATTTGGCGCAGGATAATATCGATTTGGATATTCGTATTAATGATGAAATTCCGGATTATTATATTGCGCATTTGTTAACGAAAAACAAAAGAATATTGTGTGCGGCCCCGACGTATTTACAAAAATACGGTGAGCCGATGACGTTACAGGAATTAATTCGGCATGATTGTCTGGTCACCAAAGAACGGGATATGACTCACGGGGTGTGGGAACTGGATAACGGCCAGGAGAAAAAGTCGGTTAAGGTGGCGGGACATCTTTCCTCTAACAGCGGTGAGATTGTGCTGCAGTGGGCGCTGCAGGGAAAAGGGATCATGCTGCGTTCTGAATGGGACGTACAACCGTTTCTGGCTAGCGGTGAACTGGTGCGGGTGCTACCGGACTATGCGCAAAGCGCCAATATCTGGGCGGTTTATCAGGAGCCGTTGTATCGCAGCGTGAAGCTTCGCGTGTGCGTGGAGTTTCTGGCGACGTGGTGTCAGAACCGATTAGGCAAACCGGTGGAGGGGTATCACATCCCCGAGGCCGGATAAGACGCCGACGCGTCGCTATCCGACAATAAAATCACTCGGGGTCTTTTTCGCGTTTTTTCTTTAGCTTGGTCCAGATCTTCGGCTCCTGACGACGCCACAGACGCTGAATGTTGTCATGGTGACGAAGCAGAATTAAGCACGACAACATGGACACCGGGAAAGTGAACTGGGGATTGAACCACCAGACGTAAAAAGGGGCGATCAGCGCACTGACGATAGCGCCTAACGACGAATAGCCGCTTAACAGGACGGTTAGTAGCCAGGTTCCGGCCATCACGCCGGTTAAGTCCCAGCCAATCGGCGCAATTGCGCCAAAGGCGGTGGCAACGCCTTTTCCACCTTTAAAGCCGAAAAATACCGGCCAAATGTGTCCCAGACAGGCGGCGATTGCGATCAATCCCAGCCAGAAGGGGCTGACGCCTAGCGCATAGGCACCCCAGACGGGTAACATACCTTTCAGGACGTCGAAAATCAGTACCGCGACGGCGGCTCCCTTGCCACCGATGCGCAGCACGTTTGTCGCGCCCGGATTCCCAGAGCCGCTGTCGCGCGGGTCCGGCAATCCAGCAAGGCGGCATACCAGAATAGCACTGGAAATTGAGCCACAGAGGTACGCGAAGATAATCATTCCAGGCGCGATTGCACTCATAAGCTGTTCCGTTTTGAAAATGTCGTGTAAAACGCTACTTCTGTGGATAATACGCATATTTCGCCGGAAGTGGTATCCGGGTTAGCCAAAAAGCAGGCAGGTCGTGATGGATATTGTATTTATAGAGCAACTTTCTGTAATCACCACTATTGGTGTTTACGACTGGGAACAAACGATCGAACAACGGTTGGTGTTCGATATCGAAATGGCATGGGATAACCGCAAAGCGGCGAAAAGCGATGATGTGGCTGATTGCCTGAGCTATGCTGATATTGCTCAAACGGTTGTTAACCATGTGGAAGGCGGGCGTTTTGCGCTGGTAGAACGTGTGGCGGAAGAGGTGGCGGATCTGCTACTTAACCGCTTTAATTCTCCGTGGGTGCGCATCAAGCTGAGCAAACCTGGTGCGGTGGCCCGTGCGGCAAACGTCGGGGTCGTTATTGAGCGTGGCAATAATCTGAAAGAAAATAATTAATTTAATAATTTCTAAATCAAACGGGTATAAAAGAGTCCTGACGTCGGCTCTTTTTTGCCGTGTTTTTTCTCTTTCGTTAGGGGTTTATTGATGAGTGATATGCACTCGCTGCTGGTGGCGGCAATTTTGGGTGTGGTCGAAGGGCTGACGGAGTTCCTACCCGTTTCCAGTACCGGCCATATGATAATTGTTGGCCACTTGTTAGGTTTTGAGGGCGATACCGCAAAAACGTTTGAAGTCGTGATCCAACTGGGTTCCATTCTGGCGGTAGTGGTGATGTTCTGGCGACGTCTGTTTGGTTTAATTGGCATTCACTTTGACAAGGCCCCGCATGAAGGTACTGGTAAAGGTCGGCTGACGCTGGGGCATATCCTGTTGGGGATGATTCCAGCCGTTGTCCTGGGGCTGGTCTTCCACGACACCATCAAGTCACTGTTTAATCCGATCAACGTGATGTATGCGCTGGTGGTGGGGGGCGTGCTGCTGATTGTCGCAGAGTGCCTCAAACCGAAAGAGCCGCGCGCGCCGGGTCTGGATGATATGACGTATCGACAGGCGTTTATGATTGGCTGTTTCCAGTGTCTGGCGCTATGGCCTGGTTTTTCTCGTTCCGGTGCGACGATTTCTGGCGGTATGCTGATGGGGGTGAGCCGTTACGCGGCCTCTGAATTCTCTTTCCTGCTGGCGGTGCCGATGATGATGGGCGCGACGGCGCTGGATCTCTACAAGAGCTGGTCGTTCCTTAGCGCATCAGATATCCCAATGTTTGCCGTCGGCTTTGTGACCGCGTTTATTGTGGCGCTGGTGGCGATCAAAACCTTCCTGCAGCTGATTAAGCGTATCTCGTTCATTCCGTTTGCGATTTACCGCTTTGTTGTGGCGGCTGCCGTCTATGTGGTTTTTTTCTGATCGCCACTAAATGCCGGATGGCGCTGCGCTTATCCGGCCTGCGGGCGCAATATGTAGGCCGGATAAGGCATTTATGCCGCCATTCGGCAACGCCAGTTTAATGGGCAGGTTTCGGGCACCGCTTCTCCTTCCAGTTGGCCACCGCCGCGATGCGGCGTCGGGTCAGTTCTTCACGAATTGCCTGACCTTTGAATCCCGCTTCCACGACATCTTTCGTGGGTACCGCCTGCGCAACCTGCCAGGCTTCGCGCAACAGCCTGCCTTGCGGGTAATCCGCCGCTTCAAAACCGGTTCGCCCACGTACGTCGGCCTCACTGGTCAGGGCGATTTGCTCCACGCGCTGCGGTTTGCGCCACGCATCGATGGAATCAAACAGCTTAACGATGGTTTTCGGTTGCAGGATCGGGAAGGTATGAATCAGGTCGTGGAACTCGGCTACCAGTTTGGCTAAGTCGCGGATGTCATTCGGCACGCGCAGGCGCTGACACAGTTGCTCGACCAGCTTAACGCCCGCCGGACCGTGGCCATGATGGCGCGGCCATAGCGCTTTAGGCGTTAATGCTTTACCGAGATCGTGACACAGCGTGGCGAAACGCACGTCGACCTCCGGACTTAACATGGCTGCCATCGACAGCGTCATCAGCGTGTGAATGCCGGTGTCAATTTCCGGGTGCCACTGCGCGGGCGCGGGAACGCCGAACAGAGCATCTACTTCCGGGAACAGCACGCGCAGGGCATCGCAATCGCGCAGGACCTGAAAAAATACCTGTGGGTTGCGGGTGGTTAAGGCGCTTTCTGTCTCTTTCCACACGCGTTCTGGCGTCAGGTGTTCCAGCTCGCCAGCGGCGTTCATGTCGCGCATCAGCGTCATGGTTTCGTCAGCGATACGAAAGCCGAGGTGCGCATAGCGAGCAGCAAAGCGCGCCACGCGCAGAACGCGTAGCGGATCTTCGCTAAAAGCCGGGGAAACATGACGCAGCAGGCGGTTTTCCAGATCGTCGCGCCCGTTATACGGGTCGATAATCTCCCCGTTGTCATCGCGGGCCATTGCGTTGATGGTCAGGTCGCGCCGCTGAAGATCGGCTTCCAGCGTCACATCTGGCGCGGCATAACAGGTGAATCCGGTGTAACCTGAGCCCGATTTTCGTTCGGTGCGCGCCAGCGCATACTCTTCTCGGGAGTGTGGGTGGAGAAACACGGGGAAATCGCGGCCTACCTGCTGATAGCCCGCGTCAAGCATCTCCTGCGGCGTGGCACCGACAACGACCCAATCTTTATCTTTAATCGGTAGCCCTAATAACGCATCCCGAACAGCACCACCGACCAGATAAATCTTCACGCCACTTTCCTTTTGAAAAAAACATCCCTTAATCATATGTCAGTGTGGCGGAGAAGGCGATTCAGTTCATCCAGCGATCTTTGCGTTTACGGCTTGGGATCATGTGCGGCAGAACCAGACCGAGCAGCAGACCAAGACCCAGCACGCCGCCGCCATACATAAACCATTGCATGATGATAGTACGCTGTTTGTCATCAAGCTGAAGGTTGGCTGCGCTTACCTTCTTTTGCGCCACGATAAGCTCGTTCTTCAGCTTCTGGTTTTCTTCTTTCAACCCGTCGATCACGCTGTCGCTTTGCGATACTTTTTGCTGCATATCGGCGGTACGCTGATTCCATGTGGTATCGATATTATTGAGCTTATCGGTCAGTGTTTTAACCTGGTTTTCCAGATCGGGTACACGGGTACGCAGGCTTGGCGTACTGTTCAGCTCTTTCAGTGGGATCCAGGCGGTACGTCCGGTGCTGTCTTTCACCTGGGCGTAGTTGGTGTTGGCATCGGTCTGTAATAGCGTGACTTCCTCGCCGGCGTTAACCGTACCCACGAGGCGATAATTATCTCCCGGACCGCTGCGGACCCAGGTGTTCAGTTCGTCAGAGACATAGCGCTTCTCTTCGGCATGAGAGACTGCAGTGGCGCTAAGTACGAGTAAAGTTAATCCAATCAGGCGTAATTTTGGCATCAGGCTGTCGTTATTGTCATAGAAAGTGGAACGATAGTAGTGGCATCAGTGTCTCTACGCAAAGCATTCGACATCAATCGGAATCATCTGTGTCCTTTTTGCCACCACCCGAAACTTTTACGCCCGTCAAATTGCTCGTTGCATGGCAATTTGGCGCAAAATACTATCTACTGACCATAAAGAACGAACTTAGTTCGCAGTCAGTTTTCTCAACTGTGACATAACCCATAAGTACAAGACCATGGCCCAGGAAATCGAATTAAAATTTATCGTTAATAGTGACGCTGTCGATGCGCTACGTGAACGTCTGAATACGCTGGGGGGAGAGCATCATGCGCCCAGCCAGTTGCTGAATATTTACTACGAAACGCCGGATGCGTGGTTGCGTGGTCACGATATGGGGCTGCGTATTCGCGGTGAAAACGGTCATTACGAAATGACCATGAAAATTGCCGGACGCGTGACGGGCGGACTGCACCAGCGGCCGGAATATAACGTTGCACTAAACGCGCCTGAGCTGGATCTCACCTTGTTCCCAACGGAAGTCTGGCCTGATGGCGAGCTGCCCGCTGAACTTGCTTCTCAAGTGCAGCCGTTGTTCAGCACCGATTTTTACCGTGAGAAATGGTTGGTTGATGTTGATGGCAGCCGTATTGAAATGGCCCTCGATCTGGGGGAAGTGAAAGCGGGCGAGTTTGCAGAACCTATCTGTGAGCTTGAACTTGAGCTGTTAAGCGGCGATACCCTGGCGGTACTGAAGCTGGCAAATCAGCTGGTTTCGCAGGCCGGTTTACGCCAGGGCAGCTTGAGCAAAGCGGCGCGCGGCTATCATCTGGCTCAGGGGAATGCGCCGCGCGAACTCAAACCGACGCGGATTTTAAAGGTTCCGGCGAAGGCGAGCATTGAGCAGGGGCTGGAAGCGGCGCTGGAGCTGGCATTATCACAGTGGCAGTACCATGAAGAGCTGTGGGTACGCGGCGTCAAAGGGGCGAAAGCCGAGGTGCTGGCGGCAATGGGGCTGGTGCGTCACATTCTGATGTTGTTTGGCGGTAATGTGCCACGAAAAGCGAGCGCTCACTTACGTGAGTTGCTGACCCAATCGGAAGCGATCATTGCGTCGGACGTTTCTGCTATTTCGGCGGTTTACAGCACCCAAACGGCAATGGCCAAACTGGCGTTAACCGAATGGCTGGTGGCCAAAGGGTGGCAGCCGTTCCTGGATGCGAAGGCGCAGGGCAAAATTGCCGACTCCTTTAAGCGTTTCTCGGATACGCATCTCTCACGCCATGCCGCTGAACTGAAAACCACTTTCGCTCAGCCGTTGGGCGATAAGTACGTCGATCAGCTACCGCGCCTGACGCGCAACATTGATAGCATGCTGATGCTGGCGGGATACTACGACGAAAATGTTGCATCGGAATGGATCGCCAACTGGCAGGGCTTACGTCGCGCCATTATAGCTAACCAATATATTGAAATTGAACACTTCCGCAACGAGGCGATCGCGCTGGAGCCGTTCTGGCTGCACAGCGGAAAACGATAATCAGGGTTGAGGCCGGGATGCCTGATGGCGCTGCGCTTATCAGGCCTACGAGGCCATACCATGAGCCTCAATACGCAAAGGATGTCCCATACATGAAGCAGCTCTCTTCACCGTTACAGCAGTACTGGCCGACCGTTGTTGAGCGGCTGCCAGCAGCAATCTCTGAGTCCTCGCTTAGCGTGCAGGCGAAGTCAGTGCTTACATTCAGTGATTTTGTCCGCGACAGCATGATTGCCCATCCCGAATGGCTGGTTGAGCTGGAAAGTGTGCCACCTCAGGCGGATGAATGGCAACACTATGCCGAGTGGTTGCAGCAAGCATTGGTTGGCGTTGGCGATGAAAACACGCTGATGCGCGAGCTGCGCCTGTTTCGCCGCCGCATCATGGTGCGTATTGCCTGGGCGCAGACGCTGTCGCTGGTGACGGAAGAGAGTATTTTGCAGCAGTTAAGCCATCTGGCTGAAACGCTGATTGTCGCCGCACGCGACTGGTTGTATGACGCCTGCTGTCGAGAGTGGGGTACGCCCTGTAATTCTGAAGGTGTGGCGCAGCCGCTGCTGATTTTAGGTATGGGAAAACTCGGCGGCGGCGAGCTGAATTTTTCCTCCGATATCGACCTGATTTTTGCCTGGCCGGAACACGGCAGCACACAGGGTGGGCGCCGCGAGCTGGATAACGCCCAGTTCTTTACTCGTATGGGCCAGCGGCTTATCAAAGTGCTGGATCAGCCCACAATGGATGGGTTTGTCTATCGGGTGGATATGCGTTTACGCCCGTTTGGCGACAGCGGCCCGCTGGTGCTGAGCTTCTCTGCGCTGGAGGATTATTACCAGGAGCAAGGGCGCGACTGGGAACGCTATGCGATGGTCAAAGCCCGCATTATGGGCGATTCTGACGGTACTTACGTCAGCGAGCTTCGCGCGATGCTGCGACCTTTTGTCTTCCGCCGCTATATTGATTTTAGCGTGATCCAGTCTCTGCGTAACATGAAAGGGATGATTGCCCGAGAAGTGCGCCGTCGTGGCCTGAAAGACAACATTAAGCTGGGGGCGGGCGGCATTCGTGAAATCGAATTTATCGTGCAGGTATTCCAGCTTATTCGCGGTGGGCGGGAGCCGTCGCTGCAATCCCGCTCGCTGTTACCCACGCTCAGTGCCATCAATGAATTACACCTGCTGTCTGATACCGACGCGGAACAACTGCGCGCAGCCTATCTCTATTTACGCCGCCTGGAAAACCTGCTGCAAAGCATCAATGATGAACAGACCCAAACGCTGCCGGGCGATGAACTGAATCGCGCGCGACTGGCGTGGGGGATGAACGTTGATGACTGGCAGCAATTAACCGATGTACTGGCCAATCATATGGACAACGTACGCCGGGTATTTAACGAGCTGATTGGCGATGACGAGGCCGAAACCCAGGAAGAGTCACTCTCAGAACAGTGGCGCGAACTGTGGCAGGACGCATTACAGGAAGATGATACCACGCCGGTGCTGACGCATCTGGCGGATGAAGATCGCCGGCGCGTGCTGTCTCTGATTGCCGATTTCCGCAAAGAGCTGGATAAACGCACCATTGGCCCGCGCGGACGTCAGGTGCTGGATCATTTAATGCCGCATCTGTTGAGCGATGTCTGTACGCGTGACGACGCCTCAATACCGCTGTCGCGCATCACACCGCTGCTGGTGGGCATTGTGACCCGCACGACCTATCTGGAGCTGCTGAGTGAATTCCCGGGAGCGCTTAAGCACCTGATTTCGCTCTGTGCCGCCTCGCCGATGATTGCCAGCCAGCTGGCGCGCTATCCGCTGTTGCTCGATGAACTGCTGGATCCGAACACCCTGTATCAACCCACCGCGACGGATGCCTACCGCGATGAGCTGCGCCAGTATTTGCTGCGCGTACCGGAAGATGACGAAGAGCAGCAACTGGAGGCACTGCGCCAGTTTAAACAAACGCAGCTTTTGCGAATTGCGGCGGCTGATATTGCCGGTACGCTGCCAGTGATGAAAGTGAGCGATCACTTAACCTGGCTGGCGGAAGCGATTATCGATGCGGTAGTCCAGCAGGCGTGGACGCAGATGGTTGCTCGCTACGGGCAGCCAACGCATCTTGGTGAACGTGAGGGGCGCGGTTTTGCCGTCGTCGGCTATGGCAAACTGGGCGGCTGGGAACTGGGCTACAGTTCGGATCTCGATTTGATCTTCCTGCATGATTGTCCGATGGACGTGATGACGGACGGTGAGCGTGAGATTGACGGGCGACAGTTCTATCTGCGTCTGTCGCAGCGCATTATGCACCTTTTCAGCACCCGCACCTCGTCCGGTATTTTGTACGAAGTGGATGCGCGGCTGCGTCCATCCGGCGCGGCGGGAATGCTGGTGACCTCAACAGATGCTTTCGCTGACTACCAGCGTAACGAAGCCTGGACGTGGGAACATCAGGCGCTGGTGCGTGCTCGCGTGGTATACGGCGACCCGCAGTTGACCTCTCAGTTTGATGCGATTCGTCGCGATATCATGACCCTCGTCCGTGATGGGAAAACCTTGCAGACCGACGTGCGTGAAATGCGTGAGAAAATGCGCGCCCATTTGGGCAATAAGCATCGGGATCGTTTTGATATTAAAGCGGATGAGGGTGGCATCACAGACATTGAGTTTATTACGCAGTATCTGGTGTTGCGCTATGCGCATGAAAAACCGAAGCTGACGCGCTGGTCGGATAATGTGCGCATTCTGGAATTACTGGCGCAAAACGACATTATGGATGAGCAGGAAGCGCTGGCGCTTACCCGCGCTTATACAACGCTGCGCGATGAACTTCACCATCTTGCGTTGCAGGAACTTCCGGGCCATGTAGCGCCTGAACACTTCAGTGCTGAACGTACGCTGGTGCGTGACAGCTGGCAGAAGTGGCTGGTTGCCGAGTGAAGTGTGCTATTATCGCGCGCAAATTTTAAGACCCTCAGAGAATCTCTCAGGAGACAGGAATGAAAGTAACGCTGCCAGAGTTTGAACGTGCAGGAGTCATGGTTGTCGGTGATGTGATGCTGGATCGCTACTGGTACGGCCCTACCAGCCGTATTTCACCTGAAGCGCCGGTTCCGGTGGTGAAGGTCGATACCATCGAAGAACGTCCCGGTGGCGCAGCAAACGTGGCGATGAACATTGCCTCTCTGGGCGCAAATTCTCGTCTGGTGGGTTTGACTGGTATCGACGACGCGGCGCGTGCGCTGAGCAAAACGCTGGCGGATGTGAACGTAAAATGCGACTTCGTTTCCGTGCCGACGCATCCGACAATCACCAAACTACGCGTACTTTCCCGTAACCAGCAGTTGATTCGCCTGGATTTCGAAGAAGGTTTTGAAGGCGTAGATCCGCAACCGCTGCACGAGCGTATTAATCAGGCGCTGGGTTCTATCGGCGCTCTGGTGCTCTCTGACTACGCCAAAGGCGCGTTGGCAAGCGTGCAGCAAATGATTGCTCTGGCGCGTAAGGCTGGCGTGCCGGTGCTTATCGATCCGAAAGGGACCGATTTTGAACGTTACCGCGGCGCAACGCTGCTAACGCCGAACCTGTCTGAGTTTGAAGCGGTCGCCGGTAAATGCAAAAGCGAAGATGAACTGGTTGAGCGCGGCATGAAAGTGATTGCTGATTTCGACCTTTCCGCACTGCTGATTACCCGTTCAGAACAGGGGATGACGTTGCTGCAACCGGGCAAATCGCCACTGCATATGCCGACGCAGGCGCAGGAAGTGTATGACGTGACCGGTGCGGGCGATACGGTAATCGGTGTGCTGGCGGCGACGCTGGCGGCGGGTAATTCGCTGGAAGAGGCGTGCTATTTTGCTAACGCTGCAGCCGGTGTCGTGGTCGGTAAACTGGGAACCTCCACCGTTTCTCCGATTGAACTGGAAAACGCCGTGCGTGGCCGGGCTGATACTGGTTTTGGCGTGATGAGCGAATCTGAGCTGAAACAGGCCGTCGCCAGCGCCCGCAAGCGCGGTGAGAAAGTGGTGATGACTAACGGCGTGTTCGACATCCTGCATGCGGGCCATGTCTCCTATCTGGCAAATGCGCGCAAGCTGGGCGATCGCCTGATCGTGGCGGTAAACAGCGATGCGTCGACCAAACGTCTGAAAGGCGAAACGCGTCCGGTCAACCCGCTGGAACAGCGCATGATCGTGTTGGGCGCGCTGGAATCCGTCGACTGGGTGGTCTCTTTTGAAGAGGATACGCCGCAGCGTCTGATCGCTGGCATCCTGCCGGATCTGCTGGTCAAAGGCGGCGACTATAAGCCAGAGGATATTGCGGGCAGCAAAGAGGTATGGGCCAACGGCGGAGAAGTGTTGGTGCTGAACTTCGAAGATGGTTGTTCGACGACCAATATCATCAAGAAGATCCAGAAAGACAGCGATAAATAACAAATGCTGGAAACGGGTCAAACTTTTCGTTTCTGTGCGTTTCCCGCTGTTGACGCTGCTGTTTTTTCGACCTAAAGTACAGGAATAAGGGTGAGAGGGGATTTCTCCCCCCTCTGATTGACTGTTAGTAAGCGTGGAAACTTAACAGTAACAGCACAACCAGTATGATGACTCGCTTCATCATAACCCTTTCCTTATTAAAGCCCCTTCTTCGAGAGGGGCTTTCTCGTTGCAGCCCCTTGCTGACCAAGCGATTGTTAGTGAGCGACCTGACAGGCGCAAGGGCTTTCTCCCGCAGGTTTTTTATTGCTGGAGCATCCACGCAAAACGGCGCGCCAGAATAAAAAATCCCCGGCTTTATGGGCCAGGGACGGGGGACATAAGGGCAGAAGTCGTTATTCTTCTTTTATCGTTGTCTGATGGTTAACGTCGACTGTTGTCGTGGCGTTTAACTGAGTGGTAAGCGCATTTAGCGAACCGCCAGACAAACCAATTTCATTTAACAGCGAGTCAATCAGCGGCGCTTGTGTACGATAGGCAAGGGCGGCTGATAATGCCTGCTCAGCCAAATTTCCACCGCTTACGTTACCTGCATTCACTTCACCGACGGCGCCACCACGATTCAGGCCATCAACCTGGATAATCTTGATCCCATCGATAGACTTCATTGGCTCAACGGATTTCTCAATAACCGCTGGCAGAGACTGCAGCAGAGCCAGCTTAAATTTCAGGCTGGTCTGTTCGTCGGAAAGCACGTTGATGGCATCGTTGAGCGCACGCTGGGCTTCGGCTTCTGCGAGACCTTTTTTGCGCGTCGCTTCGGCCAGTTCAACAATTGCCGCCGCCTGCAATTCTGCGGCTTCTTTTTCGGCTTTTGCCCGCACGGTCAGTTCAACTGCCTGGGTTTCTGCATCCTGCGCCGCGGCGATCAGCGCGACCTGTTTGGCACGATCCGCTTCCGCGGTCTGGCGGGTGGTTTCTACGTTCTGCTGGGCGCGAACCGCTTCGGCCAGCGCATCGTTAGCTCGCGCTTCAGCCTGAGACTGTTGCTCGGACTTGGCAGCAATGGCGATGGACTTGGTTTGGTTGGCTATCTCCGTTGCCTGCTGCTGTTCGATCTCTTTGATACGAACTTCACGCTCGGCCTCGACTTTTCTGGATCGCACCGCCTGCTCGCGCTCGATTTCTGTTTCCTGAATCTGGCGTTCGGCAAGGATACGCGTCTGTTCAGCTTCACGATGACGTTCGGCTTCGAAGGCGGCGATTTTGGCGTTTTGCTCGGCCGTGCGGGTTTTCACCTGCTGCTCCTGCTCGAGCGTCATGAAGGCTTCCTGCTGCTCGATCTCCAGCTTGCGCGACAGCGCATCACGGTTTTTCTCACGCACTGCAACTTCAACGTCCTGTTCGACTTCGTTACGTTCGCGGCGACGGCGTTCTGTTTCCTGGGTCAGCTTGGTCAGACCCTCGGCATCAAAGGCGTTATTCGGGTTGAAATGGACTTTTTCGGTCTGGTTAAAGTTGGTGAGTGAAACGCTCTCCAGTTCCAGGCCGTTTTTGGATAGATCTTCCGCGACGGTATTTTGTACGCCCTGAACGAAGTTTTCACGCGTATCCTGCAGTTCATGCATGGTCATCTGCGACGCAGTGGCACGCAGGGCATCGACAAACTTATCTTCTATTAGCACACGTAAATCCTCTGGTGACAGCGTCCGCTGCCCCAGGGTCTGTGCGGCGGTAGCAATCCCTTCAACAGACGGTTTTACACGCACGAAAAAGGCGACGACGACATCCACACGCATACGGTCTTTAGTGATGAGGCTGTCGACAGTCGAACGGCTCACCTCAAGTTTGAGGGTGTTCATGTTGATAGGAATAATTTCGTGGAAGATGGGCATGACAATTGCGCCACCGCTCATCACCACCTTTTGCCCGCCAAGTCCGGTACGTACAAACGCCTGTTCAGCTGACGCGCGGCGATACAGGCGGGCAAAGATAATCCCGATAATTAATAAGACGACCACCGCCACAATAGCGGTAAACATCCATGAAGGTAACATGCCAAAAACATCATCCATTGTGTTATTCCCTTAAAGTAAAAATTACAAAACATTTGGCCAGGGGTTTAGCTCGGCCAGGTAACGCGTTGCGGAGAGTCGGCAGATAATCAGCACCTTGTCTCCTTTTTTGAATTCTTTGCCTGCTTCAGGCTCTAGTAGCACATAGTGGGTCTGCCCGAACTTATCGGTAAATTTCCCTTCGCATGGGGTTCCGGCACTTGCGGAATGTCCGGTAATAATCGCCATGCTGCCGATAAACTCATCTTCTGCGAGAGCGGTGGTTTCATCCCGTGGCAGCCAGGGAGCAATGATTTTTCCGCTGTAATGCACGGCGAAGACGGCAAGAATAAAACTCACCGGAGCAAGCAGCAGGTTGCTGAGCGGAGCTTGCCACAGTGTGACCGAACCATGTTGAAGAAGGATGCCGAAGAGTCCAAAGAAGCCAGCGAGTAAGCACAGCACGATCAGTGCGGGAATACGTCCGATATTCAAATAGTGCAGCGCTTGTCCAATATTGCCTGAAGTCAGGGCATCGTAGTGATCGAGATGCGCATCCAGTGCGCCCGAAAGGAAGTGCCCGAAAACAAGAGAGATGACTTCCAGTAAGCCAATCAGCAGGACAAATGAAATAGCAAACAGGTAGGGTCCGTTATAATCCGTGAATAAAACCAACTTTCTTCCTCCTGCGACCGCGTTCCCTGATAGTGTCAAAAGTAATGGTTTCACCTCTTACTTTTACATGACGTTACAATAACATGCGTCCTCCTGGTCTTGAATCCGAAAAGAGGCTCATCCCCCTCTTAGATTTCGTAGGAAACTGTGAAGCTGAAGGTTTTTTTGCGCACAATATGTGCAGAATATCTTCGCATCCAGGGAAATACTGAAATCAGAAAAAGCATATGGCCTTAGCAGATATTCAATAACTGGAGGGTATGCTCATGAACAGCAGTATGTATTCAATGAATAATTTCGATTTCCTGGCCCGAAGTTTTGCCAGGATGCAGGCTGAGGGCCATCCCGTTGATATCCAGGCGATAACTGGGAATATGGATGAAGAACACCGTAGCTGGTTTTGCAAACGCTATGCACTTTACTGCCAGCAGGCGACGGAGGCCAGGAAGCTGGAACTGGAACACTAACAGAGAAACGGGCCTTGCGGCCCGTTGTCGTTTTTACTCTTGCGGATCGACTGATGGGATCGCCGGGGCAGGCTTAACTTCTGCCGTTGTTTCACGCGATTCCAGCTCAGTCAGGCGTTGCTCAAGCAGCGCCAGCTTCTCACGAGTACGCAGCAAAACCTGAGTCTGTACATCAAACTCTTCACGGCTTACCAGATCCAGACGGGTCAGCTGTGACTGAAGCGTTTGACGAATTTTCTTCTCGACGTCTTCGCCAAACTCGCGGATCCCTTTCGGCATCGACTCATGAACCTGACGAGCAATCTGCTCAATTTTTTTCGGGTCAATCATTGTGGTTTCCCTGAACTGGTACGTGTTGCTGCATATTGTAGTGCGAACTGGCACAGGCATAAACCAGAATTGTGTGAAGCTAAGACGAGCAAAGGCGTTGATGAAGGTAATCAATAGCGTTATAGTTAACTCGCTTATTCTCAGGGCGGGGCGAAATTCCCCACCGGCGGTAAATCAACTGATGTTGAAAGCCCGCGAGCGCTTTTCGTGAATGCGAAAAGGTCAGCAGATCCGGTGTAATTCCGGGGCCGACGGTTAGAGTCCGGATGGGAGAGAGTAACGATCCAGTCGGGCATGGACCCGCTCACGTTATTTTTTTGCCGCTTTGACGGCACTCCTAAGACTGCCCTGATTCTGGTAACCATAAATTTAGTGAGGTTTTTTTTACCATGAATCAGACGCTACTTTCCTCTTTTGGTACGCCTTTCGAACGTGTTGAACATGCGCTTGCTGCACTGCGTGAAGGACGCGGTGTGATGGTGCTTGACGATGAAGACCGTGAAAACGAAGGTGATATGATTTTCCCGGCAGAAACCATGACCGTTGAACAGATGGCGCTGACCATCCGTCACGGTAGCGGTATTGTTTGCCTGTGCATCACTGAAGACCGACGCAAACAGCTCGATCTGCCGATGATGGTGGAAAATAACACCAGCGCTTATGGTACGGGTTTTACCGTGACCATTGAAGCTGCAGAAGGTGTGACTACCGGTGTTTCCGCAGCAGACCGTGTCACTACAGTTCGCGCGGCGATTAAAGATGGCGCTAAACCTTCCGATCTGAATCGCCCGGGTCACGTTTTCCCGCTGCGTGCTCAGGCTGGCGGTGTGTTAACTCGCGGTGGCCACACCGAAGCCACCATCGATCTGGTGACGCTGGCTGGTTTTAAACCGGCTGGTGTGCTGTGCGAATTGACTAATGATGATGGTACTATGGCGCGTGCGCCACAGTGCATTGAGTTTGCCGGCAAGCACAATATGGCTGTAGTCACTATCGAAGATTTAGTGGCTTATCGTCAGGCGCACGAGCGCAAAGCCAGCTAATAGACTATTACCACGTTAGTTGTGGTAAGCATAAAAAACCGAAGCCGTCTTCCTGGCTTCGGTTTTTTTGTTTCTTGCTCCAATTATTTGGTTCTGGTCAGTTTTAAAGCCCAGGCTCCACTCATTATCACCAGCAGTAGTAAACATAAACCAAAGGCCAGCAAACAGGCCTGTGCCATGTTCATAAAATGCCACGGCGGGAGCAGATACCAGCCTTCAGACTGTTGGTATAGATCGATAAACCACTTTTGCGTACTGCTGAGCGCTACGCCATCGGGAACCACGGGGGCGTCATAGCCGCAATCTCCTGTGGGCTTAAACCACTCCGGAGCCCAGTTTGCCAGCGGCAAATTGAAAGGGAATATCGGATCGGTGGAACATCCCTGGACGCCAAACAGCGAGTCCGGATCCGGGTTATGTACAGCATAATGAATGCCGTTAAGTTTGATGGAGAACTTAATGCCCATGATGCTGCCATAAAATGCCGCGATGCAGCCAATAAGCTTCAGAGCAACATTTTTGGGATTTATTGCCGCGATCAATCCACTGAAAACCATCACAAACATGGCGAAGCGAATGTAGACACACTGCTCGCAGGGAGCCATATAGAGATAGATTTGAAAGAATGAGTGCGCCAGTATTATTAACCCGCCCATCGCGCACGCCATCAGTAGCCACAGAAAGCGCCGTTCCTGCCATCTCACCAGCGTATCAACCGGCGTGGTACGTAAGTCCCGCCAAAATCCTTTTATGAAAGCCATAGCCTGGTCCCTGTTTATTTTGTCGCCAGCTCTCTGACAAGCTCAGCCATGGAGTCAATGGATTTGATACTTTTGGTGTAGATCAGGTATTTACCATTAACGACGTAAGCCGGAACCCCCTGAATTTTGGCGACGTCGTATGCCGCTTTCCATTTCTCCAGCGTTTGCTGAACGGTGGGATCTTGCAGCGCGGCGTCAAAATCTGTCTGGCTCATGCCTGCAGCATCCAGACCTGTTTTAATGAATGCGGCCGGATCTTTACCATCTGACCAGCGCTCTTTCTTGTCGTGGTAAGCAGCGTAATAAGCGAATTTCGCTTTTTTGAACTGCGATTTGGCATCAAATAATGAAATCCCTGCGGCCTGATCTTTAGCAATCATTACTGCAAAAACTTCACTGGCCTGTTTACCATATTCCCCTTTGGTTTCCAGATGAAATGGTGTGAAGGTGACGAGATCGGCCACTTTTTCAGAAACCGGGCCAGTCACGGCTTTATCATATTTGTAACAGAACGGACAGGCGTAGCTAAATACTTTGATTAACGTTTTATCAGCATTCGGAATCGGTTTCTCTAAAACCATATAATCAGTGCCTTCTGTAAAAGCGGAGGCGGCAAACGACGTGGCAAGCGCTGCAGTTAATATCACGCTTTTAAATAATGAAGTAATCCATTTAGATGACATAATTAATCCTTAATCTAACGCGATTATTTAAATATGTGTTGTGGGCGGACCAGTAATGCACGGTAGTGAGTTTGGTTTGGCTTATCTGAAAGGACATCAATCTCAACTTTGACTTCTTTGGTCTTGTAGTCAATTTCATTAATTTTGCCAATGGTTGGTTGCCCAACGTCAAATAAATTAATTGAACCACCAAAGCCAAACATGGTGTCACGGTCTTTCTGATATTCGATAACCGAGGTGATGGGACTATAGAAGTCGTAACCGCGTTCTTTGCCGTATTCCCAGATTTGCTGAACGGTACCTTTTTTCTCGTCAATTTTATATTCGACGAAACGGGAATATTTCATCGTCGGCAATGCTGGTTGTTCGAGCCCACGACCATCGCCGTTGTCAAAGATGGTTAATGTCCCTTTGCTCGAGAGCCATGCGGTGTGCTGTGTATAAGTAAAATCGAAATCGGTGTTTTCGCACTTGCCGTTTTCGTCACATTTTAGCGCGTTGCCTTTACCATCAACCGGTTTTAACAGCTTGCTTGCCAGCGCCTTATTCCAGCCTTTCGACGGAGCGAGGATCCATTTCACCTGTTTATCGCGACCGATTTTAACGACGCCCTGATGGCGGGAAGAGATAATAATGGAGTCATCTTTGGCATCATAGGCAATGGAGTTAACGTGCGCCCAGTTACGACCTGCACCCACCCCGAGGGCGTCACCGTAAGGTGTATCTGGCTCCAGTTTCGCCTGTTGACCGGCATGAGCGAGGTCAACGTTGACGCATACCGCGCCTGCGTCCAGTGCACCCAGAAGCGCATCACGCATCGGATCGAGTATTTTTGTCAGATCCCACACGTCAACCACACGGCCGGACTTGTCTACTTCAATTATCTGATCACGGATGGTTTGCACATGGATGCCATCTTCTTTGCGATAATCGCGTTTGCCCACGCGAAGCAGCACGGTGTCGTTGATTGTTTCGATCGATTCATGCGATGCGTCAAGGAATCCGCGCGGTAGCTTATGATCGGCCAGAATCTGCCCCATCATATCGAATTCGTACCAATGCTGACCCTGAACGGCTGTGAAGGTGCCGCGCGGCGTTTCCCGGATACCCATCAAGTAACCGCGCTTATTGATATCCATGTCATGGCCATCGTAGAAGGTATCTTGATCCAGCCACCAACGATATTCACCTTCCGTATCGACGATAAAGGTGAAGGGGGCAATGTCAAAGGGTAATGCCCCGCCCGCAGGACCCGCATCCAGGATGCCGGCATTTTTATCTTTTTCACCATGCCAGTGGAATTCCGCCCCTTGTGCAGTGAAGGTATGGGTATTCACCAGATAGAGACGGTCTTCAAAACCAGGCGCTACCTTAATCACTTTCGTTTGCTGTAAATCGGAAATTGAACGGTTATCCATGTAGTGATTAACGATGGCGGACGTTTGCACCACATAATCATCCTTCATGGCTTTGCCATTTTCTTTATATTCAACGGTGACCTTATTAGCAAACTTTTGATAAAGACCAAAAATAGGCACGCCGTCATAGGTTGCTAACGATTCTTTGCCAACAGTATAAGTAACAGGAACTCCTTTCTCGCCTTTGCCATGAACGGTGACTTTAACATCTGAGATAACGTGGCTGTCTAATTCCACTAACGCGGTAAGCGGGGCGTTTCCATAAGGATCAACGACTATTGCGCCCAGTTTTCCTGCGGGTTGGGCGGGTTGAAAACCCGCGGCAAAAGAGTTTCCTACCGTTAATCCAAACGTCAGTGCCAGAGTGCCTGCGAGAAGCGTTTTTCGATATTGTCTAAACATGGATATATCTCCTTATATTACCTATAAATATAATTATGCTGAATATATTATGTTTTCATGGTGTCGATAAAATATAAAATGGCGTTACTGATTCAACTATTATGGTGAATATATTAATATTGATAAAATGTATTATTTGCAGAAATTATTTTTTATTATTTCCGATAGTATGAGTGAGATATTCTGAGAACAATATTTATTATTGCGTAGTGTGATCTTGTCGACATTGTTTTATTTTCTATAGCGAGTTTGACTATTGGCTTAGCCGCTGATTTATATGATCGAAATCATATATTTGTTTCTGGAATATGCCACTATAGGAGTATGTCAGAATAAGCTTGTGTAAAATTTTAACGTTAAATGTTTAATGATGTTAAATGTTAAGGGTAAAAGAATGTTTATTGCCTGGTATTGGATCGTATTAATTGCATTCGTTGCATTGGGTTATTATTGCCATATGAAGCGTTATTGCCGGGCATTCCGGCAAGACAGAGACGCATTGCTCGAGGCGCGAAACAAACTCTTCCGTCGTTCTGGTGAAGATAACAGCGTGATTAAGGAACAGGAATAGTCCTTCACGTTCTGCTATGGATGAGCGGATGCTGTAAATGAGCAGGGTGGCATCCGCCCTCTGGATTATCCGATTCCCATGGACTGGAGGATGACGAGGCTTAACCCCATCACCGACATTCCGCACAGGACCCCATAGCTGGGATTATTATTTGGGTCGATCTCTTTTGCCAGTGGCATCAATTCATCGACTGACAGCGCCACCATAATTCCGGCGACCGCGGCCATAATTGCCGCCATCACCACGGGCGAAATCAAACTGCCCAGAATTAACCATGCCAGTACCCCACCTAATATTTCCGCCATTCCCGAGATCCCGGCCCAGAATATAGCGGTACGTTTGGAGCCCGTGGCTGCATAGACCGGACCTGCAACGGCTAATCCTTCAGGAATATTGTGTAATGCGACGGCAAGCGCGATACCAAAGCCCAGTTCGAGGTTGCTGCTGGCGGTAACAAAAGTTGCAATCCCTTCCGGGAAGTTGTGCAGGCTGATACCCAGAGTTAATAAAATCGCAGTACGCTTAATGGAACCGGGTAACGGTTGTGTGGTTTTTTGGACTAAATCCTGAGGGTGAGCGTGCGGCAGCAAACGATCCAGGCCAAAGTAGCCCAGCAAACCAACGATAAACATCCCGTAACCCAGCACCGGCGACATTCCCTCTGCTGCCAGTGCGGCTGGCAACATTTCCATCAGGGAGATCAGCAACATGATACCTGCGGCAAAACCCAGAGAAAACGCGAGAACGCGGTTAGAGGGTTTTTGTCCCAGCACGCCGAGAAATGCACCGATAAATGTGGCGGCGCCTGCCAGTAAGGTCAGAAGTAAAGGTACTGACATCGACAAATAAAACTCCTTATCAATCTGCTGTTCGGGGCGGATCGTCAAAATAACTGATGATCTTCATCATGGTTATCTGAGTTCTTCATCAACCGAAAAAGCGTATTGTGGTGATATCAAAATGACTCCCTCAGTAAGGATATCATCATGTCTTCAACTCGTATGCCAGCATTGTTTTTGGGACACGGCAGCCCAATGAATGTTCTGGAAGATAACGTTTATACCCGTGCCTGGCAGCAACTGGGGGAAACGTTGCCGCGCCCGAAAGCGATTGTTGTGGTATCGGCACACTGGTTTACACGCGGTACTGGCGTAACCGCGATGGAAGCACCTAAAACTATCCACGATTTTGGTGGTTTCCCGCAGGCACTGTATGACACGCATTATCCGGCCCCGGGCTCGCCAGACCTGGCACAGCATCTGGTTGACTTGCTTGCTCCTGTGCCCGTCGCCTTAGACAAAGAAGCGTGGGGTTTTGACCACGGTTCATGGGGTGTGCTAATCAAGATGTACCCGAACGCAGATATCCCGATGGTGCAGTTGAGTGTCGATAGCACCAAACCTGCGGCGTGGCATTTTGAAATGGGCCGTAAGCTGGCAGCGTTGCGCGATGAAGGCATTATGCTGGTGGCCAGTGGCAACGTAGTGCATAACCTGCGTACAGCACGCTGGCATGGTGAGAATACACCATACCCGTGGGCGACCTCATTTAACGATTATGTTAAAGCCAACCTGACATGGCAGGGACCGGTTGAACAGCACCCGCTGGTTAACTATATGGATCATGAAGGCGGATCGCTGTCGAACCCAACGGCGGATCACTATCTGCCGCTGCTGTATGTCCTCGGCGCGTGGGATGGCAAAGAGCCGGTGACGATTCCTGTTGATGGGATTGAGATGGGTAGCCTGAGTATGTTGTCAGTGCAGGTGGGATAAAAACGTAGGCCCGGTAAGCATTAGCGATACCGGGCACAACGAATTACTCGACAAAAATATGCGGATAGAAGCGTGAGAGATCCTGGGTGATCAACGCTCTGTCTTCGCGAATGCCGATCCCGGCAGGTTGATCGTTAATCAGCCAGCTGCCGATCAGCATATAGCTGTCGCCAAACTTCGGTAGCTGATGGAACTGCTGCACGATCATGCCTTCTTCACCGTATGGCCCTTCCACGGCTTCGATCGTTTTACCGTTCTCAATGATGGAAACGTTAGCGCCTTCACGCGAGAAGATCGGTTTCACGACGAATTTTTCCATCTGCGGATAGTCGTCTTCGGCGAAGTACGCCGGCAGAAGATTCGGATGGTTCGGGAACATTTCCCACAGCAGCGGTAACAACGCTTTGTTGGAGATAATGCTTTTCCAGGCCGGTTCCAGCCAGCGGACGCCAGCGTCTTCCAGCTTGGTGGAGAACATTTCACGCAGCATAAACTCCCACGGATAGAGCTTGAACAGATTGGCGATCACCTGGTCCTGCATGTCCGTAAACTGACCTTTTTCACCGAGCCCGATATCCTCGACATAGAGAAATTCAGTGGCAATTTCAGCCTCAGCCGCGCAATCCTGCAAATACTGGATCGTTCCACGATCTTCGACCGTATCGCGACAGCAGGTCAGGTGCAGCAACTGAAAACCGTACTGCTCGCGCAGCGCAGTGAAACGTTCGATCAGCTTTTCCTGCAGGCTGTTGAACTGATCGCTGCCTTCCGGCAGGTTGCCCGCATTAAGCTGATCTTCCAGCCAGATCCACTGGAAAAAGGCGGCTTCGTACAATGAGGTTGGCGTATCGGCGTTGTTTTCTAAAAGCTTAGGTTCACCGGTACCGTCCCACGCCAGATCGAGACGGGAATAGAGCGACGGTTGCTGTGTCAGCCAGGACTGGCGGACAAAGCCCCAGGTATGCTTTGGAATGCGAAACTTGGTCATCAGCTCATCGCTGGCAATGACCTTTTCCACCACTTTGAGGCACATCTGATGCAGCTCTGCGGTGACCTCTTCCAGCTTTTCGACCTGAGCAAGCGTCAGCTTATAGTACGCGTCTTCACACCAGTACGGCTCGCCGTACATGGTGTGAAAGTTGAAACCGTATTCGGTGGCCTTATCGCGCCAGTCCGGGCGCTCAACAATACTGACTCTTTCCATGACGATCAGCCACCCATTGAACGTGTGGTGGTGCCGCTTGCGCTACGCTGCATGGTGCTCTGTTTGGCGACTGACTCACCAAATCCGCCGCGGGTTACGGTAGAGGTGGTGGCAGGTTTCGGCGCCATGGCGGTTTTTGGTACGGTCATGGTGCGGCCCGGCGTTGCTGCGCCGTAGTTTTTGCCGCTGGCGTCAGTATATTTGCCGTATGCAGGGCTGGCCGGGTTTTTCGAGCTGAACAGCGGTTGCTGAGCGCCCATTCCGCCGCCCATCAGTCGGCCCATCATGTAGCCTGCCATCAGCGGCATCCAGAAGCTGCCGCTGCTTTGATTCTGCGCCTGGGCCTGGCCTTCGCCGGTCGGTGCCATGCCCGCCTGCGCAGGTGCCTGCTGGCACTGGCCTTCGCCGAATTCAGCAATACAGTCTTCACGCGTGGCGTATTTTGGCGCGGTGCGTTCAGCTTCTTTCAGCGCGTTGTTAAACGCGGTGGTGCATTCGGCGCTTTTACCCGGATTCGCCGCAGAGCAGTCGTCCGCGTTCTGATAAAGCGAAACCGTTTCGTCACTCTTTTCACAGCCCGCGAGCATAAACACTGCGGTAACTGCCAGGGCGACAGGAGTCAGGTGGCGCGCGCTCCAGCTTTTGCGGAACGAGGCATGATGTATCGATTTTGTCCGTTTCATTTTTGTCTTCCAGGACCCAGTGGTAAACACAGTAAATAATGCTCAGGATAGAGGATGACTGGTCGAAATTGAAGCGGGAAGAGGCGAGAATGCGCAGGAAGGGGCAGATCTTTACGTTGCCTTACGTTCAGACGGGGCCGAAGCCCCGTCTACAGCATCAATTACGGAACGGGTTGTTGCCGTTACTGCTGCTGGTTGTACGTGCTGTTGCCGGTTTGACCGCTGGTGCCGCACTGTTGGCAGTATAACCATCTGCTGCGGCGTCTTGCTGGGTGTTTTCCGGCGCAACGGCGTCAGGCGCGGTGGAAATAGGTTTACCCAGCGTATTGTTCAACGCCACCAGATCCTGCTCGTTAAGCGTACCGAGCGCAGACTTGATATTTAACTGGTTGATCAGATAGGTATAACGCGCATTTGCCAACTGCTGCTTAGCGTTGTACAGCGTGGTAGTGGCATCCAACACGTCCACAATGGTACGTGTACCTACAGAATAGCCGGCTTCCATCGCATCCAGGGAGCTTTGGGCAGAGACAACCGCTTGTTTGTACGCATTAATGCTACTGATAGACGCATTAATGTTGTTGAATGATGAACGAACGGTCTGTACTACGCTGCGGTGCGCGCTTTCCAGTTGTTCACTGGCACCAACAAAGTTGTACTGCGCTTGTTTCACCTGCGAGTTAACCATCCCGCCCTGGTACAGCGGCAGCGAGAAGTTCAGACCAATTTTATTCTGGCCCTGGTTGCTGTCGTCATACTGAGAGGTATTAGTTTTAGAACCACTGTAAGAGGTATCAGAAACACCAGTAGAGGCAGTTAAACCCAGCGTCGGCAGATGACCGTCCTGTGCCAGACGAATTTGCTCACGCGCCAGATCCTGGCTTAAACGTGCCTGCAATAACGTCAGATTGCGGTTTTCTGCTTCTTTCAGCAGCGAATTTACCGCCTGCGGTTTGTTGGTTTTAAAGCCATCAACATTCAGCGAAGCCAGTTCCGGGTAGTAATTGCCGGTGACCTGACGCAGCTGTTCAACGGCGTTGTCCAGGTTGTTACGCGCGGTAACTTCATTTGCCAACACGGTATCGTACTGTGAACGGGCGTTCTGTACGTCAGTGATGGCGACCAGGCCAACGTTAAAACGCTGGGTCGTCTGATCCAACTGACGATAAACGGCGTCTTTTTGTGCCTGGGTATAAGAGAGCACGTCAATCGCGTTCAATACGTTAAAATAAGCCGTGGCAGTATTCAGGATCAGCGTTTGCTGATCGGTCTGATACGTTACGTCCTGGATGCCCGCTGATTTTTCTTGCAGCGTCAGGGCACGCCATTTTGACATATCGAACAGAGTCTGAGTCAGGCTTAACGAAGCACTGGTCGCGTTGGAGTTGACGCCATTGGCATCACGAAAGCCATTGCTGTAGGTGTAATCGGCACCTAAGCCCAGTTGCGGCAGTAAAGGACTACGCGCTTCGTTAATTTTTTCGAATGCAGCATCGCGATCGGCGGCGGATTTACGCAATTCCGGGTTGCTCAGGCGTGCTTGCTGATAAACCTGCATCAGGTTTTCTGCCTGGCTCAGAGTACTGAACCCCGACAGGCTCAGGCCGATAAGGATGGGGAGCAATTTCTTCATTTGCATTCCTTGTTGTGAAGCAGTATTTAGCGCTGATCAAATTGTAAAAATAATTGCTGATTCTAGCAGAATCCGCCACTTCAAAAAGTTGGCGTTACGTGCCATACGGCGTTAATTTGCATCAATTTAACACAAGGGCGCTCAAACAGCAGTCAAACGACCTTGAAATTCACATTTTAATCACTATTGGTACCAGGACAGCACAATGCGTAAACCAGACAACTTGCCAATGACATTCACTAAAAATGATGTAGAAATTATTGCACGAGAAACACTATACCGCGGTTTTTTTTCACTGGATCTTTATCGCTTCCGTCATCGCCTGTTTAACGGTGGTATGAGCGGTGAAGTGAAGCGTGAAATTTTTGAGCGCGGACACGCGGCAGTCTTGCTACCCTTTGACCCTGAGCGGGATGAAGTTGTGTTGGTCGAACAAATCCGTATCGCGGCCTATGACACCAGCGAAACGCCGTATCTACTGGAAATGGTAGCCGGAATGATTGAGGAAGGCGAAACCGTTGAAGATGTGGCTCGCCGTGAAGCAATGGAAGAAGCCGGACTGGATGTGAAGCGGACTAAGCCCGTGCTGAGTTATCTGGCAAGCCCTGGCGGCACCAGTGAGCGCCTGTCTATTTTGGTAGGTGAAGTGGACGCTTCGACCGCAAATGGTATCCACGGTCTGGCGGATGAAAACGAAGATATTCGTGTTCATGTGGTGAGTCGGGAACAGGCTTATCAATGGGTAGAAGAGGGGATAATCGACAACGCGGCTTCTGTCATCGCCTTGCAATGGTTACAGCTGCACTATCAAGAGTTAAAAACTGAGTGGAAAAAATGAAGCGTTACACACCTGACTTCCCTGAAATGATGCGCCTGTGCGAAACCAATTTTTCGCAGTTGCGCCGCCTGTTGCCACGCAATGATGCAGCCGGTGAAACAGTGAGCTATCAGGTTGCAAACGCACAATATCGATTAACGATTGTGGAATCGACCCGATACACTACGCTTGTCGCGATCGAACAGACGGCACCAGCGGTTACCTACTGGAGCCTGCCGTCGCTGACCGTGCGCCTGTATCATGATGCGAGGGTGGCTGAAGTGTGTTCAAGTCAGCAGATCTTTCGCTTCAAAGCGCGGTATGATTATCCAAATAAAAAGTTGCATCAACGCGACGAAAAGCATCAAATTAATCAGTTTTTGGCCGACTGGTTACGGTACTGTTTAGCACATGGAGCGATGGCGATTCCGGTTTATTAGCGTCGTGAAACCTAAGGACACCATTTGGAAAGCCTGTTAACCCTTCCTTTGGCTGGTGAGGCCAGAGTCAGGATCTTACAAATTACAGACACTCACCTGTTTGCCGAAAAGCATGAAACCTTACTGGGTGTGAACACCTGGGATAGCTACCAGTGCGTACTGGATGCCATACATGCAGAGTCGCCAGAGTACGATCTGATCGTTGCGACTGGGGATTTGGCGCAGGATCAATCCGCTGCGGCCTATCAGCATTTTGCTGAGGGCATCGCAAGTTTTCGTGCGCCCTGCGTTTGGTTACCAGGTAATCACGACTTTCAGCCAGCGATGTACAGCGCGCTTCAGGATGCGGGTATTTCCCCCGCCAAACGCATCTTCATCGGTGAACAGTGGCAAATATTGTTGCTCGACAGCCAGGTGTTCGGCGTCCCTCACGGTGAGTTAAGCGAATTTCAGCTTGAATGGCTGGAGCGTAAACTTGCCGATGCGCCTGAGCGCAATACCTTGCTGCTTCTGCATCATCATCCTTTGCCTGCGGGCTGCAGTTGGCTCGATCAACACAGTCTGCGCAATGCGGCGGAGCTCGACAACGTGCTGGTGAACTATCCGCGCGTGAAGTATCTGCTGTGCGGGCATATTCATCAGGAGCTGGATCTCGACTGGAACGGCCGCCGCCTGCTGGCGACGCCATCGACCTGCGTGCAGTTTAAGCCGCATTGTTCCAACTTCACGTTAGATACCATCAGCCCCGGCTGGCGGACGCTGGAACTCTTTGCCGACGGTACGTTACAGACCCAGGTGTGTCGTCTACAGGGTAATCGGTTCCACCCTGATACCGCTTCAGAAGGCTACTGATGTCTACGCTTCTCTATCTTCACGGATTTAACAGTTCTCCTCGCTCGGCGAAGGCATGTCTGCTAAAAAACTGGCTGGCGGAGCACCATCCGCACGTTGAGATGATTGTACCGCAGTTACCTCCGTATCCGGCCCAGGCCGCAGAGATGCTGGAGTCAATTATCCTTGAGCATGGCGGCGAGTCGCTGGGGATTGTCGGCTCGTCATTAGGAGGCTATTACGCCACCTGGCTGTCGCAATGTTTTATGCTGCCGGCAGTGGTGGTGAACCCTGCTGTACGGCCTTATGAACTGCTGGTCGACTATCTCGGTCAAAACGAGAACCCCTACACGGGGCAGCAATATGTGCTAGAGTCACGCCATATTTACGATCTTAAAGTCATGCAGATTGACCCGCTGGAAGCGCCGGATTTGATTTGGCTGCTTCAACAAACGGGCGATGAAGTGTTGGACTACCGCCAGGCGGTGGCGTATTACGCCTCCTGCCGTCAGACAGTTATTGAGGGCGGAAACCACGCATTCACGGGCTTCGAAGATTATTTCAACCCGATTGTCGATTTCCTTGGACTGCACAGTTTCTGACGATCAATTCGAATTGCTAATTTAAACCATGACGCAAACTTATAACGCTGATGCCATTGAGGTACTCACTGGGCTTGAGCCGGTACGCCGTCGCCCTGGGATGTACACTGACACGACCCGTCCTAACCATCTTGGACAGGAAGTGATTGATAACAGTGTGGATGAAGCACTGGCGGGCCACGCGAAACGCGTGGACGTGATCTTACATGCCGACCAGTCTCTGGAAGTCATTGACGACGGACGCGGCATGCCGGTGGATATTCACCCAGAAGAAGGCGTTCCGGCGGTCGAGCTGATCCTCTGTCGTCTGCACGCGGGCGGCAAGTTCTCCAACAAGAACTACCAGTTCTCCGGTGGTCTGCACGGTGTCGGTATCTCCGTTGTTAACGCCCTGTCCAAACGTGTGGAAGTGAACGTACGCCGCGACGGGCAGGTATACAACATCGCGTTTGAAAACGGTGACAAAGTGCAGGATCTGCAGGTGGTCGGTACTTGTGGTAAACGCAATACCGGTACCAGCGTACACTTCTGGCCGGATGAAACCTTCTTTGACAGCCCGCGTTTCTCTGTTTCTCGCTTAACGCACGTACTGAAAGCCAAAGCGGTGCTGTGCCCGGGCGTAGAGATCACCTTTAAAGATGAAGTTAACAACAGCGAGCAGCGCTGGTGCTACCAGGACGGTCTGAATGACTACCTGAGCGAAGCGGTAAATGGCCTGCCGACGCTGCCGGAAAAACCGTTTATCGGTAATTTCAGCGGTGAAACAGAAACCGTAGACTGGGCGCTGCTCTGGCTACCGGAAGGCGGCGAGCTGCTGACCGAAAGCTATGTGAACCTGATCCCAACCATGCAGGGTGGGACGCACGTCAACGGTCTGCGTCAGGGTCTGCTGGATGCAATGCGCGAATTCTGCGAGTATCGTAATATTCTGCCGCGCGGCGTGAAGTTGTCTGCTGAAGATATCTGGGATCGCTGCGCCTATGTGCTGTCGGTAAAAATGCAGGATCCGCAGTTTGCCGGTCAAACCAAAGAACGCCTCTCTTCGCGTCAGTGTGCGGCGTTTGTTTCTGGCGTGGTGAAAGATGCCTTCAGCCTGTGGCTGAATCAGAACGTACAGTCAGCCGAACTGTTGGCTGAGATGGCGATTTCCAGTGCCCAGCGTCGCCTGCGTGCGGCGAAAAAAGTCGTACGTAAAAAGCTGACCAGCGGTCCGGCGCTGCCGGGCAAACTGGCGGACTGCACTGCACAGGATCTTAACCGCACCGAACTGTTTCTCGTCGAAGGTGACTCCGCAGGCGGTTCCGCCAAACAGGCGCGCGATCGTGAATATCAGGCGATCATGCCGCTCAAAGGTAAGATCCTTAATACCTGGGAAGTCTCTTCCGATGAAGTGCTGGCCTCGCAGGAAGTTCACGATATTTCGGTGGCGATCGGCATTGATCCGGACAGCGACGATCTGAGCCAGTTGCGCTACGGTAAGATCTGTATTCTGGCGGATGCGGACTCCGATGGTTTGCACATCGCGACGCTGCTGTGCGCGCTGTTTGTGAAACACTTCCGTACGCTGGTGAAACACGGTCACGTCTACGTGGCGCTGCCGCCGTTGTACCGTATCGATCTCGGCAAAGAAGTGTATTACGCTCTGACAGAAGAAGAAAAAGCGGGCGTGCTGGAGCAGTTAAAGCGCAAGAAAGGGAAACCGAACGTACAACGCTTTAAAGGTCTGGGTGAAATGAACCCGATGCAGTTACGTGAAACGACGCTGGATCCCAATACGCGTCGTCTGGTGCAGCTCATCATTGATGATGAGGACGATCAGCGTACGAATGCGGTGATGGATATGCTGCTGGCCAAGAAACGTTCAGAGGATCGTCGCAACTGGTTGCAGGAGAAAGGTGACCTGGCGGATCTCGAAGGCTAAGGGATATGGGTATGTAGGCCGGATAAGGCGGTTAATACCGCCATCCGGCAAGGTCATTATGCCCGATGGCGCTGCGCTTATCTGGCCCGGCGGCCATGACGATAACTTAAATACCCGATTCCAGAATACGGATATTCATGTCCAGCACGTCGCCTTTCACGGCTTCGCTGTAGGCTTTCATATGCGGGGTCTGCAAATGCGCTTCAAGGTGCGCAATGCTTTCCCACTGTTCAACCATCACGATTGAGTCTGGCGCTATGGTCTGAAAACTCACACCTGCGGCATGATCCACCATCGGCGCATAGCCGTGGCAGCCTTCTTCTTTCAGTACGGTCGGAACGATTTTAGCAAACTGATCCAGTACCGCCTGGCGGTGATGTTGACCTGGACGTGTACGGATTTCTGCAATAACGGTAAGCATGGTTAACTCCTTCTAATTCCAGGTTACCAGTTAACCAAAAATTTCGGTCAGATGCTTGCGATATTCTGCGATATAGCGTGGGACGTCCGGCATTTTAATCACGTCATTGGTGATAAAGGTCGGCAGTGCTTCCATTCCCAGGAACTGGTTTGCTTTATGGAACGGGAGATAGACGCCATCAACACCAACGCCATGGAAGAACTGGTCTTTTTCAGTGAATGCTTCCATCGGTGCGTTCCAGGTCAGGGACAGCATGTATTTTTTGCCCTGAATCAGCCCGCCTGAGCCATATTTTTTAGAGGCATCTGAACGTGTGCGGCCATCGCTGGCGTACAGCGTGCCGTGACCTTCGGTAAACACATCATCGATGTATTTTTTCACGGTCCACGGTGCACCCATCCACCAGCCCGGCATTTGCCAGATAACCACATCGGCCCAGACAAAATTCTGCACTTCTGTTTTTACGTCATAATCGCTGTCCGCGCGTACGACTTTAACATCATGCCCGAGGTCGCGCAGGATACCGTCCGCGACCTCGGTCAGGGTATCGTTTAACTGACCGTTAGAGTGGCCGAATTTTTTCGCACCATTGATAATCAGAATGTTGCTCATTTTGTGTCCTCAAGGAAATACGTTTGAGGACGATTTTACCCCCACGGGTGGTGCGGTGAAATTAGCAAAATGTGCAAAGTCTTTTGCATTACTAGCAATAATGCGGTCTTTACCAGCTGATTTTGACCTCAAACCCGCCTTGCGGAGCATTACCAAACGAGGCAGACATCCCGTGTAAAGTCGCTATACGACGAACGATCGACAGGCCCAGACCACTACCGGTAACACTTTGTCCCGGCGGACGATAAAAGCGTTCACCGATGTGCGTCAGGATTTCCGGCGCAACGCCAGGCCCGTTATCTTTGACGCTGAAATTGCGGGTATTGAGCGTCACTTCCACAATGCTCCCCCGCGGGCTGTAGCGAATCGCATTATCCAGCAGATTACGGACCATCAGGCTGAGTAACAGCGGTTGTCCCGTGTGCGTGATGTGGTGCGCGTTAATCTGCAACCGCACATCGATGTGCGCCTGCTGTGCCGGATGGTAGATATCCATCACCGCGGATTGCAGAAGCTCCTCCAGCGAGATTTCCGCCACATCCTGAAGATTGTCGAGGGAGTCGAGGCGCGAAAGCGTCAGGAGCTGATCAACCAGTCGGGTAGCGCGGTCAATTCCCGTCTGCATCTGCATTAACGCTTTTTGTCGTGCCTGCGGATCATCGTCGGACAACTGCGCGACTTCGGTCTGTACCTTCAGTGCCGTCAACGGACTGCGCAGTTCGTGGGCGGCATCAGAGGTAAAGCGCCGTTCGCGAACCATCATCGAATGTGTGCGGATAAACAGTTGATTGAGCGACTCAACCAGTGGGCGAACCTCGCCAGGAATACCTTTCAGGCTCAGTGGTTCTTCAGATTCCGGATCCCGCACACGTAAAGCCTGCGCCAGCTTTTTTAGCGGCTTAAGTTCAAGGCTTAACAGGACAATCAGGATCAGCAGCATCAGCGGCAGGGCGACCAGCCACGGCACCAATTGGGCCGTCACGATCGCCAGGGCCATATCTTCGCGATATTCCCACTCCTGACCGACCACGATCCGGTACTTTTTATCCGCTGAAGTTAGCCAGATAAAGCGCCATTTATCGTTATCACCGTTCAGATAACCATCGTCAAACCCTTCCCGACGATAGCTATAGGGAATGTACTGACCATTGTCACCATCATGAAGAACCATTTTTCCATCCGGCGTGTAGACCGCAAAGGTCAGTACATCGTCGTCAATATGGCCATGTTTGAACTTTTTCGGTGTCTGCGCGATGCGCTCAGAAGCTTTTAGTTCATCAAGATCCAGCGTGACCAGCCGTTTGGAAAACAGCATCAGCTGCGTGTCAAACATCTCGTCAACGTTATCGGTGGTTTGTTTCCAGGCGACAAAACTGGAAATCAACCAGGTTACCAAAACCAAAATGATAAATATAAGCGTAAGTCTGATGCGTAGACTCAGGCGTTGTGTGAGTTTCATGCGTCACCCAGGGTGTAGCCAATGCCATGTACCGTGCGGATAAAGTCGCTGCCGAGCTTACGGCGCAAGTGATGGACGTGGACCTCCACCGCATTACTGGAGACGTTTTCATCCCAGTTATACAGTTTTTCTTCAATCAGCTTGCGGGGCAGGACGCGCCCTTTGTTACGCATCAGCAGTTCCAGCAGCGCGAACTCTTTTGGCTTAAGCGATAACGGCTCACCTGCGAACGTGGCGACCAGCGCGCCGGGATCAAGCGAAACCTGACCATGGCGCAGTTCGCTGGTGGCCTGGCCGCTGGCGCGGCGTACCAATGCTTCCAGTCGGGCGGCAACTTCGATCAGCGCAAAGGGTTTACACAGATAGTCATCCGCGCCCAGGCGCAGACCTTCCACGCGTTCTGTCAGCGCGTCACGAGCGGTAAGAATCAGCACCGGCTCCTGCTTCCCGTTGGCTCGCCATTCGCGCAGGATATCGCGCCCGTCTATGCCTGGCAGCGTCAGGTCGAGGATCACCGCATCATAAGGGGCGCTGTACAGTGCTTCTTTCCCCTGGCGACCCTCGGTAAACCAGTCGATGCTGAAACCCATTTTACTCAGACCTGTTTTCAGGCCGTCGCCAATCAGCGTGTCATCTTCTACCAGTAAAATACGCATATGTTCTTCCCTGCGGTCGCTCTCATTACCGTCAAGTAAACCTGTGGCTACAGCCTCTGTACAGTAAAAAAAGTATCTTTTTTTGCCTTAAGAACTTGTTAAGGATTAACTTATTTAATAATCGTAAACCAACATGAAAGGGAGACATGACGATGAAAAAATTAGCTGCAATGGTTGCCGTAATGGCACTGTGTTCCGCACCTGTTCTGGCAGCGCAGCAGGGCGGCTTCTCTGGACCGACGACGACAACGCAAAGCCAAAATGGCGGCTTTGTTGGCCCAAACGGTAGCAGCACGACGGTAGAAAGCGCCAAATCGCTGCGTGATGACACCTGGGTTACCCTGCGCGGGAACATCGTTGAGCGTATTTCCGACGACCTGTATGTGTTTAAAGATGCAACCGGCACAGTGAACGTAGATATCGACCACAAACGCTGGAACGGCGTGACCGTCACGCCGCAGGATGTGGTTGAAATCCAGGGTGAAGTGGATAAAGACTGGAACTCCGTTGAAATCGACGTGAAACAGATTACCAAAGTTGCCAAATAATCCCCATCAGGGCCGCAGTCGCGGCCCTTTTCTTTGTGACTCAACACGCCAGATAGGGTAGTATCTGCGGCAATATTGCCCTTCAATAGACGGGTATAAGTTGAGGAACCACGATTAATGAGCGATATGGCAGAGCGCCTTGCGCTGCATGAATTCACGGAAAACGCCTATCTGAACTACTCCATGTACGTCATCATGGACAGGGCGTTACCGTTTATTGGTGATGGTCTGAAACCTGTTCAGCGTCGCATCGTTTACGCGATGTCCGAACTGGGGCTGAATGCCAGCGCCAAATTTAAAAAATCCGCCCGTACCGTCGGTGACGTATTGGGTAAATACCATCCGCACGGCGACAGCGCCTGCTATGAAGCGATGGTGCTGATGGCGCAGCCGTTCTCTTACCGTTATCCGCTGGTTGACGGGCAGGGGAACTGGGGGGCACCAGACGATCCGAAATCCTTCGCCGCGATGCGTTACACGGAATCCCGCCTGTCTAAATATGCGGAAGTCCTGCTGGGTGAACTCGGTCAGGGCACGTCAGACTGGGTGCCAAACTTCGACGGTACCATGCAGGAGCCGAAAATGCTGCCTGCGCGTCTGCCAAATATTCTGCTCAACGGCACGACCGGGATTGCCGTGGGTATGGCGACGGATATTCCACCGCATAACTTGCGTGAAGTGGCCAAAGCGGCAATTACGCTGATTGAGCAGCCGAAAACGACGCTGGATCAACTGCTGGATATCGTACAGGGGCCGGATTATCCGACCGAAGCAGAAATCATTACCTCGCGTGCGGAGATTCGTAAGATTTACGAAAACGGACGCGGTTCCGTACGTATGCGTGCGGTATGGACGAAAGAAGACGGCGCGGTGGTGATTTCCGCGCTGCCGCATCAGGTTTCCGGGGCTAAAGTGCTGGAGCAGATCGCCGCTCAGATGCGCAATAAAAAGCTGCCGATGGTCGATGACCTGCGCGACGAATCGGATCACGAAAACCCGACTCGTCTGGTGATTGTCCCGCGGTCGAATCGCGTAGATATGGAACAGGTGATGAACCATCTGTTTGCCACTACCGATCTGGAAAAAAGCTATCGCATTAACCTGAACATGATTGGCCTCGACGGTCGTCCGGCGGTGAAAAACCTGCTGGAGATCCTCACCGAGTGGCTGACGTTCCGCCGCGATACCGTGCGCCGTCGCCTGAACTATCGCCTGGAGAAAGTACTCAAACGCCTGCACATTCTTGAAGGTTTGCTGATAGCGTTCCTCAATATTGACGAAGTAATCGAAATTATTCGTCATGAAGATGAACCTAAACCCGAGCTGATGTCGCGGTTTGGTATTTCAGAAACTCAGGCGGAGGCCATTCTTGAGCTGAAATTACGCCACCTTGCCAAACTGGAAGAGATGAAAATCCGCGGTGAGCAGGACGAACTGGCGAAAGAGCGCGATCAACTGCAGGGCATTCTGGCCTCTGAACGCAAAATGAGTAACCTGCTGAAGAAAGAACTGCAGGCTGATGCGGATGCCTATGGTGACGATCGCCGTTCTCCACTGCGGGAGCGTGAAGAAGCGAAGGCGATGAGCGAGCATGACATGCTGCCGTCTGAGCCGGTGACCATTGTGCTGTCCCAGAGTGGCTGGGTGCGTAGCGCGAAAGGCCACGACATCGATGCGCCAGGTTTAAGCTACAAAGCGGGCGACAGCTTTAAGTCGGCTGTGAAGGGTAAGAGCAACCAACCGGTGGTGTTCGTTGACTCAACCGGGCGTAGTTATGCTATCGACCCAATTACGCTGCCGTCGGCGCGTGGTCAGGGTGAGCCGTTGACCGGGAAGCTCACGCTGCCACCGGGCGCGACGGTTGAGCATATGCTGATGGAAGGCGACGATCAGAAGCTGCTGATGGCATCTGATGCCGGTTACGGTTTTGTCTGCACCTTCAATGACCTGGTCGCGCGTAACCGTGCGGGCAAGGCATTGATTACGCTACCGGAAAACGCGCATGTTATGCCGCCGGTGGTGATTGAAGATGAAACCGATATGCTGCTGGCGATTACCCATGCGGGCCGCATGTTGATGTTCCCGGTGAGCGATTTGCCGCAGTTGTCGAAAGGCAAAGGGAACAAGATAATCAATATTCCTTCTGCGGAAGCTGCGAAAGGCGAAGATGGTCTGGCACAACTCTACGTGCTACCGCCGCAAAGCACGCTGACTATCCACGTCGGGAAACGCAAAATTAAACTGCGCCCTGAAGAGCTACAGAAGGTAACCGGCGAGCGTGGTCGTCGCGGTACGCTCATGCGCGGTCTGCAACGCATCGATCGTGTTGAGATTGACTCGCCTCGACGCGCCAGTCACGGCGACAGTGAAGAATAACGCCAGCGTCTGGCTCTCCCTGTTTTCGCACAGGGAGAGCTTGTTTTAAAAATTCCCGTGAAACCGTTGTTTATTCGTGCGTTGCGATTAACAATACGCTTTTCCAGAGAGCCACTCTTAACAATGCCCTAACCTGATGCAGTGTTCGGAATCAGGTGACGTAGAATGCCAGGCTCTTAGGCCTTTAGAGGTTGTTATGCTATATATTTTTCGTTTAATTATTACTGTTATTTACTGCATTTTGGTCTGTATTTTCGGTTGCATATACTGTCTGTTCAGCCCAAGAAATCCAAAACACGTTGCGACGTTCGGCCATATGTTTGGTCGCCTGGCTCCCCTGTATGGCCTGAAGGTCGAGTGTCGCATGCCGCCTGACGCGAAGAACTATGGTAATGCTATCTATATTTGTAACCACCAGAATAACTATGACATGGTTACCGCAGCGAATATCGTTCAGCCACCGACGGTCACAGTAGGTAAAAAAAGCCTGTTGTGGATCCCTTTCTTCGGACAACTGTACTGGCTCACCGGTAATCTGTTGATCGACAGAAATAACCGCGCCAAAGCGCACAGCACCATTGCGGCGGTGGTGAACCACTTTAAAAAGCGTCGTATCTCTATCTGGATGTTCCCTGAAGGAACGCGTAGCCGCGGTCGCGGTCTGCTGCCGTTTAAAACAGGTGCGTTCCATGCGGCAATTGCTGCGGGTGTCCCGGTTATCCCTGTTTGCGTTTCAACGACCTCTAATAAGATCAAATTGAACCGACTCAATAATGGGCTGGCGATTGTAGAGATGCTGCCGCCAGTGGATATCAGTCATTTTGGTAAAGATCAGGTTCGTGAACTGGCAGCGCATTGCCGCACGCTGATGGAACAAAAAATCGCAGAACTCGATAAAGAAGTTGCTGAGCGGGAAGCTGCCGGTAAGGTTTGATTCGCTCATTTCGGGTTTGTTACAGGAAATGATTTCCTGCGTGTTAATCGCCAGTTTTTCATGGAGCTTATATGTCATTCAGTCGGCGTCAGTTCATTCAGGCATCGGGGATCGCACTGTGTGCAGGTGCTGTTCCGCTGAAGGCTAATGCTGCCGGTCAGCAACAACCGCTACCTGTTCCCCCCCTGCTGGAGTCCCGTCGGGGACAGCCGCTATTTATGACGCTGCAACGTGCGCACTGGTCGTTTACGCCGGGCACGCGCGCACCCGTCTGGGGTGTTAACGGGCGCTACCTGGGGCCGACAATCCGCGTCTGGAAAGGTGATGACGTCAAGCTTATCTACAGCAACCGTCTGACAGAAAATGTCTCAATGACCGTTGCCGGATTACAGGTCCCGGGTCCTCTTATGGGGGGGCCGGCGCGTATGATGTCGCCTAATGCGGACTGGGCGCCCGTGCTGCCGATTCGCCAGAGTGCTGCAACCTTGTGGTATCACGCCAACACGCCAAATCGCACTGCCCAGCAGGTCTATAACGGCCTTGCCGGGATGTGGCTGGTTGAAGATGAAGTGAGTAAATCACTGCCGATCCCTAACCACTACGGCGTGGATGATTTTCCAGTCATTATTCAGGATAAGCGTCTGGATAACTTCGGTACGCCAGAATATAGCGAACCGGGCAGTGGGGGGTTTGTGGGGGATACTCTTCTGGTCAACGGGGCGCAAAGTCCGTATGTCGAAGTGTCCCGCGGCTGGGTGCGTTTGCGTTTGCTGAATGCCTCAAATTCGCGTCGTTATTTGCTGAAAATGAGCGATGGTCGTGCGCTGCATGTTATCTCAGGCGATCAGGGGTTTTTACCCGCGCCGGTTTCGGTGAAGCAGCTATCGTTGGCGCCAGGCGAGCGTCGTGAGATTCTGGTCGATATGACCAACGGTGATGAAGTTTCGATTACCTGCGGCGAGGCGGCCAGTATTGTCGACAGGATCCGTGGTTTCTTTGAACCTTCCAGTATCCTGATCTCCACGCTGGTACTGACTCTGCGACCAACCGGCCTTCTGCCGCTGGTAACGGATAGCCTGCCAATGCGTCTGTTACCCACCGAAATTTTGAGCGGCTCGCCGATTCGCAGCCGTGATATTAGCCTTGATGACGATCCCGGAATCAATGGCCAACTGTGGGATGTCAATCGCATGGATATCACGGCGCAGCAGGGATCCTGGGAGCGCTGGACGGTGCGTGCAGATATGCCGCAGTCGTTCCATATTGAAGGCGTCTCTTTCCTGATCCGTAATGTGAATGGCGCGATGCCGTTCCCGGAAGACCGTGGCTGGAAAGATACCGTCTGGGTTGATGGGCAAGTGGAGTTGCTGGTCTATTATGGGCAGCCTTCCTGGGCGCATTTCCCGTTCTACTTCAACAGCCAGACGCTGGAAATGGCAGACCGTGGTTCTATTGGCCAGATGCTGGTGAATCCGGCACCGTAATAGATATTCCTGTGCCGGGTGGCGGCTTCGCCTAACCCGGCCTGGACCGTGCGAAAGCACAGGAACGGTCAGCGTAGCACCAGCAGAGATGAAATTTAACATCCTTACAATACTCCTTCATTTCCCCTGTTGATCCAGCGTATAATCCCCGGCCTTTGATTATTTTTTTACCATTTTTTTGGAAGCATTATGAGCGCAATATCCCTGATCCAACCGGACAGAGACCTTTTCTCCTGGCCGCAGTACTGGGCCGCCTGCTTTGGGCCGGCACCATTTTTGCCGATGTCACGCGACGAAATGGATCAACTTGGCTGGGATAGCTGCGACATCATTCTGGTTACCGGCGATGCGTACGTCGATCACCCGAGCTTCGGCATGGCTATTTGCGGCCGTATGCTGGAAGCGCAGGGCTTTCGCGTGGGGATCATCGCCCAACCGGAGTGGAACAGCAAAGATGACTTTATGCGTCTGGGCAAACCTAACCTGTTCTTCGGCGTAACCGCCGGTAACATGGACTCGATGATCAACCGTTATACCGCCGATCGCCGACTGCGCCATGACGATGCCTATACGCCGGACAACGTGGCGGGTAAACGCCCGGACCGTGCGACGTTGGTTTATACCCAGCGCTGTAAAGAAGCCTGGAAAGATGTGCCGGTTATTCTCGGCGGTATTGAAGCCAGCCTGCGCCGTACTGCGCATTACGATTACTGGTCAGATACCGTGCGCCGTTCCGTGCTGGTGGATTCAAAAGCTGACATGCTGATGTTTGGCAACGGCGAACGCCCATTGGTGGAAGTCGCACACCGTCTGGCGATGGGCGAAACCATTGATCAGATCCGCGACGTGCGTAATACCGCGATTATGGTCAAAGAAGCGCTGCCGGGCTGGAGCGGGGTGGATTCCACGCGTCTGGACATGCCTGGGAAAATTGACCCTATTCCGCATCCGTACGGCGAAGATTTGCCGTGTGCTGACAACAAACCCGTGGCGCCGAAAAAACAAGAAGCGAAAGCGGTAACCGTACAGCCGCCGCGTCCGAAGCCGTGGGAAAAAACCTACGTACTGTTGCCGTCTTTCGAGAAAGTGAAGAGCGACAAAGTTCTGTACGCCCATGCGTCACGTATTCTGCATCACGAAACCAACCCAGGATGCGCGCGTGCGCTGATGCAAAAGCATGGCGATCGCTATATTTGGGTTAACCCGCCAGCGATCCCGTTGTCGACTGAAGAAATGGACAGCGTCTTTGCACTGCCGTACAAGCGCGTACCACATCCGGCGTACGGTAACAGCCGTATTCCCGCCTATGAGATGATCCGTTTCTCGATCAATATCATGCGAGGCTGTTTTGGTGGGTGCTCGTTCTGTTCGATCACCGAGCACGAAGGGCGCATTATCCAGAGCCGTTCTGAAGATTCGATCATCAATGAGATCGAAGCCATTCGCGATACCGTTCCGGGCTTTACCGGCGTGATTTCCGATCTCGGCGGTCCAACGGCAAACATGTATATGCTGCGCTGTAAGTCTCCGCGTGCAGAACAGACCTGTCGTCGTCTGTCCTGCGTTTACCCGGATATCTGCCCGCATATGGATACTAACCACGAACCGACGATTAATCTCTATCGCCGCGCGCGTGATCTGAAAGGCATTAAAAAGATCCTTATCGCATCCGGGGTGCGTTATGACATCGCCGTTGAGGACCCGCGCTATATTAAAGAGTTGGCAACTCACCATGTGGGTGGCTACCTGAAGATTGCGCCGGAGCATACCGAAGAAGGCCCATTGTCGAAGATGATGAAGCCGGGTATGGGCAGCTACGACCGCTTTAAGGAGCTGTTTGATACCTACTCTAAACAGGCCGGTAAAGAGCAGTACCTGATCCCGTACTTCATCTCCGCGCACCCGGGTACGCGTGATGAGGATATGGTGAATCTGGCGCTGTGGCTGAAACAGCGTCGTTTCCGTTTGGATCAAGTGCAGAACTTCTACCCATCACCGCTGGCAAACTCTACAACCATGTATTACACCGGGAAAAACCCGTTGGGCAAAATTGGTTATAAGAGTGAAGATGTGGTAGTGCCAAGAGGTGATAAACAGCGCCGTCTGCATAAAGCACTGCTGCGTTACCATGATCCTGCTAACTGGCCGTTAATCCGTCAGGCGCTGGAAGATATGGGGAAAAAGCATCTGATTGGCGGTCGTCGCGAATGTCTGGTTCCGGCCCCGACGCTGGAAGAGATGCGTGAAGCACGTCGTCAGAACCGCCATACCCGTCCGGCACTGACCAAGCATACGCCAGTCGCGCACCAGCGTCAGACACCTGCGGCGAATAAAAAACGCGGGAAAGTCGCGGGGCGCTAATCTGTCTTGCCCGGTAGTGAAATGCTTACCGGGCCAGACAGACCGTAGGCCGGATAAGGTGCTCGCACCGCCATCCGGCAGACATGCTCAGTATTTATGCTTCGCGAATTCTGGCCGCTAATGCGGCCAGTTTTTCATCGTCAGCCCGTTCGTGGTCATGTGACGACAGATACCCTTCATACTGCTCGAAAAATTTAGTCTGCCGGGACTCAATCGGTTTCCAGTGCGTCAAATCACCTGTGCCATGCATAGGGCTGAGCTTACTGTGCACATGATCCACGCCAAACCCTTCGAAAAACATCCCCGTACGACTGACATCCGGGAAAGCCTTATCCAGTTTTTTCGCCACCTTTTGGGTCGCCAGCATCAGGTCTGCCAGCGCCTGTGGCGGCATATCAAATGCATAGCTTGGGTAGTGCTTTTTCGGGATCACCACGGTAAAACCGTCGGTGTTTGGGAAAATCGACAGAAAGGCCAGGTGATGCTCGTCTTCCCAGACTTTATGGCAGGGCGCTTTACCTTCAACAATTTGACAGAAAATACAGGTCATTCCTTTTCTCCGTAGATAAGACGTTTCGTCAGGACGCAGTGAGTTTAGTACAGACCCAGTATCTTCCACCACATCAGCCCTACAGTGATAAAGACGGCTTGATTGAACAGGCTGATGATGAATCCTGTTCGCCACCAGACTCCCGTCGGTACGTACCCGGCACCAAACAGAATCGGCCCGCGAGCGTGAGTGTACTGAGTGAGGGAACAGTACAGGCTGCTGGTGAAGGCCAGCATCAACGCCGTAGGGGCAGCGGGAATGTTCAAATGCAGGCCGACGCCGAGGAAAACGGCATACAGCGCCGCAATCTGCGCATTACCGCTGGCAAAAAAGTAGTGGGTATAAAAGTACGCGGCGTTGAGCAGCAGCAGGACAACCACCCAACTGGTCCCATGCATAGTACTGCTCAGGCTATCGCCAATCAGGTTGCCAAACCAGGTGGTAAAGCCTAGTTTTTTCAACTGATTTGCCATCATCAATAGTGCGGCAAACCAGATCAGTGTATCCCACGCACCTTTCTCGCTTTTGACATCTTCCCAGCTCAGAACGCCGCTGAGCAGCAAGATGGATAAACCAACAAATGAGGCGGTGGTGGCGTCGACGCCCAGCGTATCACCAAAAATCCACAGTACCAGCAGGACGCCGACGGTCGCCAGCATCAGCCATTCCCCGCGTGACATACGACCCATTTCCGCCAGTTCTTTACGCGCCAGATTAGGGGCATCCGGCGTGTGTTTAATTTCCGGGCGCACAATCCAGTAGACCAGTAATGGAACCAGCAGTAAGGAAACCAGGCAAGGCAGCAATGCCGCCATAAACCAGCTGCCCCAGGTCAGAGTGACCCCCGCATTGGCCGCCAGCTTCACTGCCAACAGGTTGCCGGTATATCCGGTCATAAAGAGCGCGGCGGTGACGTCGTTGACGTTGCCAATACAGGTGATAAGAAAGGTGCCGATTTTACTGCGGGATTCATCTTCCGGGTTCGAGTGGAAACTGCGCGCCAGGGAGTCGGCAATGGGATAGATGACGCCGCCGCAGCGGGCCGTGTTGCTTGGCATTGCGGGGGAAAGTATCAGGTCCGCAAACGCCAGTCCGTAGGCGAGTCCCAGCGTGCGCTTGCCGAGCAGGCGGATCATCTGCAGCGCAATACGTCGTCCGAGGCCCGTTTTGATAAACCCGCGGGCAATCATAAAGGCGACGACAATCAGCCAGATCAGAGAACTGTTCAGTTCGCTCAGTGCGGTGGTAATAGCGCCGCTGGCGGTTTTATCCCCGGCAGCATAAGCGAGGGCAAAAACGGTAATACCGATAATGCCGACTGCGCCAATAGGCAGAACTTTTGCCACGATAGAAGCAATGGTAGCAACGAAGATAATGGCTGAATGCCAGGCTGGCGCACTTAACCCACTGGGTGGGGTAAGCTGCCAGAGCCCGGCAGAAATAAATAGTATAAGAATTAATGGGAGCCATTTGACGCCTTGCTGTGTTTTTTCCGCCATGGTCACGCACCTATAGATATTTGTGATGTGTTCATTAAATCAATATTATTATTGAATAATTAGTAAGTTATATTGCGTAATGCTGCACGTGGATGTGCCATAAATACATCAATAGTTGCGCGTTTATTGTTTCTTAATATTTCGACAGGAGAAAAGCCCGACGGGAATGCCGGGCTGGAGAGGAGAGATTAACCGCCGAACTGATCCGGGTCAGGGCCAAGGCGTTTACCTTGATCGAGTTTTGCTATTTCACCGAGTTCATCTTTGTCCAGGCGGAAGTCCCAGACATTGAAGTTCTCGGCGATACGGGCAGGGGTGACGGATTTCGGGATCACCACCAGGCCGCTATCCAGATGCCAGCGAATGACGACCTGCGCCGGTGATTTGCCATATTTTTCAGCGAGGTCGCGAATGATCTTTTGATCAAATACGTCTTTGCCGCCCTGCGCCAGCGGGCTCCAGGATTCGGTCTGGATTTTATGTGTGGCGTTCCAGGCGTGCAGCTGGCGCTGTTGCATCAGTGGATGCAGTTCTATCTGGTTAATCACCGGCGGGACACCTGTTTCATCCATCAGGCGCTGGAGATGATTGATCTGAAAGTTGCACACGCCGATGCTCTTAATCAGCCCCTCTTTTTGCAGGTCGATCATGTTTTCCCACGCTTCAACGTAGTGATCGATCGCCGGAACAGGCCAGTGCATCAGGTAGAGATCGAGGTAATCGAGCTGGAGTTTCTCCATGCTTTCGAGCAACGCTTCCCGTGGGCGTTTCTGATCATCATTCCACAGCTTGGTGGTAATGAATAACTCTTCGCGCGGTACGCCAGCATCGCGTATTGCTTTGCCGACACCTTCTTCGTTTTTGTACGCCGCAGCGGTATCAATTGAGCGATACCCTACTTCCAGCGCTTTATGAATGGCGGTGATGACTTCTTCGTTGCTTGCCTTCCAGACCCCCAGGCCCAGTTGCGGCATGACGTTACCATCCTGTAGTTTGATAATGGTTGGAGTGGTCATAATTCCTCCCCTTAATGACTGTCACCGGAACATACTCCGGTGACATAGGTGTGACTTAAGTCTGGTATAAATACCCAAAAACGAAAGTCGGAGGTTAAAAAACCTTAGCGGGCAGCTTCGTAAATCCGGCGGCTGACGTCCAGCGTAATGTCCTGATGTTCACCCAGTTTCGTGCCGCCATGCGCTTGCAGTTTTTCCAGCAGTGCCGGGATGGAACTGCCATCCAGACCGTAGTCAGACAGGCGAGTCGGTACACCCATTTGTTCGAAGAATTGACGGGTGGCGGCAATCGCGGCATCAATGCGCTGGTCTTCGGAGCCTTCGGTGATATTCCAGATGCGTTCTGCGTATTGCAGCAGTTTGGCACGCTTGGTATCGCGTTTTTCATTCCACAATGCAGGCAGGACGATTGCCAGTGTCTGAGCGTGGTCAAGTCCGTGCATTGCCGTCAGTTCGTGACCCAGCATATGGGTTGCCCAGTCCTGCGGTACGCCTGCGCCGATCAGTCCGTTCAGCGCCTGAGTGGCTGCCCACATGACGTTCGCACGCACATTGTAGTTTTCCGGCTCCTGCAATGCTTTCGGACCGTCTTCTATCAGCGTCAGCAGAATGCCTTCGGCGAAGCGATCCTGAATTTTCCCGTCTACCGGATAAGTCACGTATTGTTCTACGGTATGAACAAAAGCATCTACCACGCCGTTGGCAACCTGACGTGGCGGCAGAGTATAGGTGTAAACCGGATCGAGTACAGCGAATACCGGCTGGACAAACGGGGTCATGAAGGCCAGTTTGTCGCCAGTCGTTTTGCGCGAAATTACCGCGCCAGAGTTAGATTCGGAGCCAGTTGCCGGCAGAGTTAATACGGAGCCCATTGGAACGGCGCTTTGTACGTCGTTACCGCGTGTTTCCAGAATGCGCCATGGGTCAACACCGTCAGCGTAATGTGCTGCTGCGGCGATGAATTTTGTGCCATCCAGAACAGAACCGCCGCCTACCGCCAGCAGGAATGTCACCTTCTCATCACGCACGATTTTTACCGCGTTCATCAGCGTTTCATAAGACGGGTTCGGCTCAATACCGCCAAATTCCAGCACGTCCAGGCCTTTCAGTGCATCCTGAACCTGTGCCAGAACGCCGGTTTTTTTCACGCTACCACCGCCGTAGGTAATCAGTACGCGAGCATCCTGTGGGATTTGGTCGCGCAGTTCTGCAATTGCGCCTTTACCAAACAGAATGCGGGTTGGGGTATGGAGATTAAAGTTGTTCATTGCTCGTTACCTTGTGTGGGTAAAAAAGAGGGTAGGCGAGTGCCTGCCTGATGGTGAACATTGTGGTCGTCAGAAGCGTTCCTCTCAATGCTCATTTCTGCCAATGTCTTGCCCATTTCTACAGACTACTGGAGAAAATGGATAAAAGTCCGCACTATATCAGGGTTGCAAATCAATGATGAAATGGTGCCCTATGAACCGTGATGAGATCTGTCTCCTGCTGACAGATAAAATTAAGCAGCTGAAAAATAATGAAAATAAATTAAATGATCTGCTGCCTGATATTCGCTTACTGTACGGCTCTGAACCTGGGGTGCGCACACCAGTGATGTATCAGCCTGGCATTATATTTCTCTTTTCAGGATATAAAATTGGTTATATCAACGAGCGTGTCTTTCGCTATGATGCCAACGAATACTTACTGCTCACAGTACCTTTACCCTTTGAATGTGAAACGTATGCGACACCGGACGTTCCGTTGGCTGGTATCCGCCTGAACGTCGATATCCTGCAATTGCAGGAATTGCTGATGGATATTGGTGAGGATGAGCTGTTCCAGCCTGCAATGGCGGCAAGCGGGATCAATTCGGCGACGCTATCCGATGAAATTCTCTGTGCTGCGGAACGCCTGCTGGATGTGATGGAGCGGCCATTGGATGCACGTATTCTGGGAAAACAGATTATTCGTGAGATCCTCTACCACGTACTGACCGGGCCGCGTGGTGGCGCGTTATTGGCGCTGGTCAGTCGCCAGACGCATTTCAGTTTGATAAGCCGTGTGCTGAAGCGAATTGAAACCAAGTACACCGAAAATCTCAATGTTGAGCAATTGGCGGCAGAGGCCAATATGAGCGTGTCGGCGTTCCATCATAATTTTAAATCGGTGACCAGTACTTCACCGTTGCAGTATCTGAAGAGCTATCGATTGCATAAAGCGCGGATGATGATGATTCATGACGGGATGAAAGCCAGCGCGGCGGCCATGCGCGTAGGTTATGAGAGTGCATCGCAGTTTAGTCGGGAGTTCAAACGTTACTTTGGCGTCACGCCAGGAGAAGATGCAGCCAGAATTCGGATGATGCAGGGGGGGTGATTTCTTGTCGGCCTTAACGCTGCGCGCCATCAACGAAATGCCGGAGTGACTCCGGCATACGGCTGATACTCAGGCGCTACAGTATTTTTTTTTAATCACCACGAACAGCGTTCCCAGCAGACCTGCGGTTAACAGGGCAACAGGCAGGATCATTAAAAAGGTCATCACCTGATCTTCGTGGCGTTTAACAAACGGGATCATGCTGAGCGCATAGCCGAAACTGGTGACCACAGTGACCCACAGCAGCCCGCTCAGCCAGTTAAAAAACTGGAAGCGACGGTTAGGCAGCCCTGAAATCCCCGCCATGGTTGGCAGTAAGGTACGTACAAACGCCAGGAAACGTCCGGCGAGTAGTGCCATCAACCCGTGTTGGTCAAACATACAGGTAGCACGCTGATGATATTTTTCAGGTAATTGTGCCAGCCAGCCTTTTACCGTCCGCGTGTTGCCCAGCCAGCGCCCCTGAATGTAGCTCAGCCAGCAACCGAGACTGGCAGCGGCAGTCAGAATCGCTATGGTAGGTAAAAAACTCATCACGTCCTGAGCAATCAGCGCTCCTGCCAGTAATAGCAGGCTGTCACCGGGCAAAAAGGAGGCGGGCAGCAGGCCATTTTCTAAAAACAGTGTGGCGAACATCACGAAGTACACCACGCTCACGACGTGTGGGTCCGCCAGCGCGGCAAAATCGTGTTGCCAAAGCGCAGAGATAATATCTTGAATGACTACCATGGACTTTCCTGTGGAACAGCGTTTATAAGTGGATTGTACTCCTGAATTGTCCGGGATGCCTTGATCCCGGACGCAACAATTGCAGACTTTTCCACCAGAAGTGTCTGCATATATGTCCATCTGCGGCAATGTTACTCGATTCGGGCAAATCCTGCGGCTAAATCGGCAATCAGATCGTCAACATTCTCTAAACCGATATGCAAACGGATGAGCGTTCCGCTGAAGTCCACTTTGCCTTGCGGACGGATTGCCGCGATATGTTCCGGTTGGTTAGCCAGAATCAGTGATTCAAAACCGCCCCAGGAATAGGCCATGCTGAACAGGCTGAAGTGATCCAGGTACGCAGACAGTTCTTCATTATTTAGCTTCTTATTCAGAACAAATGAGAACAGACCGCTGCTACCGGTAAAGTCGCGTTTCCAGAACTCGTGTCCCTTGCTGCCGGGAAGTGCCGGGTGATTCACGCGGGCAACCTGCGGATGGTCAGCCAGCCACTCGGCGACTTTTAAACTGCTTTCATGGTGTTGGCGCAGGCGAACGCTTAACGTCCGCAATCCACGGCTGGTCATATAGGCGGTATCGGCGTCCAGCATTTGTCCCATCAGATAGGCGTTTTCACGCAGTTGATCCCAGCAACGGGCATTGGATACCGCTGTCCCAGCCATGCCGTCGGAATGACCAATCAGATATTTCGTCCCTGCCTGAATTGAGATATCGATACCGAAATCCAGCGCGTTGAACAACACGCCCGCAGCCCAGGTGTTATCAATCATGATGATCGCGTCAGGCACTACGCTTCTGACGGCGGCAACAATGGCTGGAACATCATGAACTTCCATGGTGACAGAACCTGGAGATTCAAGAAAAACGACTTTAGTGTTCGGCTGTATATGCTTCACAATATCCGCGCCGACCAGCGGATCGAACCAGCCGGTTGTCACGCCAAGCTTGCCCAGCACCTTAGTGCAAAAATCCTGGCTGGGTTCATAGGCTGTGTTGGTCATCAGCACATGATCGCCTTGTTCAACAAAGGCAAGGATGGTGTTGGCAACGGCTGCTGCACCGCAGGGGAACAGGGCGCAACCGGCCCCGCCTTCCAGTTCACACATCGCTTCCTGCAGTGAGAAATGCGTCAGCGTGCCGCGACGGCCATAGAAAAGGGCACCGTTTGCGCGGTTATGCGTCGCCTGTTTTTTCGCCTCAACGGTGTCGAATACCAGTGAAGACGCGCGCTGGATCACGCTATTTACCGAACCCAGCGTGTATTTTTTACTACGCCCGGCGTGAACGAGTTTGGTCTCAAGCTGCTTATCTGCCATGTTGTATTACCTATTTTTATACGTCTGGATGTCTAAACTAGCATGAATCTCATCTGCCGCGTCCTGCAGAACAGCCATAAAGTACAAAATATTCTCAAATCGATTTCTGGTGACTTTTTTACTGCGTGAGCGCAAGGAAAAGAAACCAAAGGTGCGGCACTATGTAAATAGTAATGAGAACGACTATCAATTCGACGTCGTTTTGATATGATTACGCTCAGATTTTGTGATTTGCGTCCTGGAGATACAGAGTGGGTAATAATTTGATGCAGACGGACCTTTCCGTCTGGGGTATGTATCAGCACGCCGATATCGTGGTTAAGTGCGTGATGATTGGGCTGATTTTGGCGTCAGTGGTCACCTGGGCTATCTTCTTTAGTAAGAGCCTTGAGTTCTTTACGCAGAAGCGCCGTCTTAAGCGTGAACAGCAAATGCTGGCAGATGCCCGCTCTTTAGATCAGGCAAGTGAGATTGCCGCTGGATTCGATGGCAAAAGCCTGGGCGCTCTGTTGATTAACGAAGCACAGAATGAACTGGAACTGTCAGCAGGCAGTGATGACAACGAAGGGATCAAAGAGCGTACCGGTTTCCGTCTGGAACGTCGCGTTGCCGCCGTTGGCCGTCAGATGGGGCGGGGTAATGGATACCTGGCAACCATCGGGGCTATCTCTCCATTTGTCGGGTTGTTTGGTACAGTATGGGGCATCATGAATAGCTTCATCGGTATTGCACAAACCCAAACCACCAACCTGGCTGTTGTTGCTCCAGGTATTGCAGAAGCACTGTTAGCAACCGCGATCGGTCTGGTCGCGGCAATCCCTGCTGTTGTTATCTACAACATTTTTGCTCGTCAGATCGGCAGCTATAAAGCGATGCTGGGCGATGTCGCGGCGCAGGTGCTGTTGCTGCAAAGTCGTGACCTGGACCTGAGTGCAAGCGCGTCTGCACACCCGGTACGTGCTGCGCAGAAATTACGTGTAGGATAATGTTCCATGGCAATGAGCTTTAATGAAAACCTGGACGATAACGGTGAAATGCATGACATCAACGTGACGCCGTTTATCGACGTCATGCTGGTATTGTTGATCATCTTTATGGTGGCAGCGCCACTGGCAACCGTGGATGTGAAGGTCAATCTCCCTGCATCCACCAGTACGCCGCAACCGCGTCCGGAAAAACCGGTTTACCTGTCAGTAAAAGCCGATAACACCATGTTTATTGGTAACGATCAGGTCACCGATGAGACGATGATTAACGAGTTAAACGCGCTAACTGAAGGCAAGAAAGACACCACCATCTTCTTCCGGGCAGATAAAACCGTCGACTACGAAACTATGATGAAGGTTATGGATACGTTGCACCAGGCGGGTTACCTGAAGATTGGTTTGGTCGGTGAAGAGACCGTGAAAGCCAAATAATCCTTGTTGCCGGGTACAGGTTTGACCTTACCCGGCAAGCTTCTCCTGATATCACTCCTCTGCAAGTCTTTTGCCTTATCTGTTCTCGTCCAACGCCACCGTAGTGATTTTTGTGGGCTCGTAGTTCCCATCGGATAGCTTACGGGTCAGGCGCAGTGTGGCAGTTTCACGTGCAAGCAGATGCTGGTATGTGCTTTCCAGACGGGCCATTATTTTGTCCCGCAATTCTGGTTGCTGAGCGATGATGGCCTCGATAGTGGCACCGTAAATCTCTTCTTTGGCTTGCAGTGTGTAGATTTCATGACGATTTTGCCATTTCATCCGCACCAGTGCGGCGGGTATAGAAACCATCTCTTGAGCAAGGCTTTCCAGCGTCGTGTTTTTATTGGCTATCAACACAGACAGATTTTGTTTTAAGACAAACTCATCGCTTTTGTGGTTATCTAAAGCCAAATAAACATTATTATCTTCAACATCTTTCATTTTATTTCTCTTCCAGAGAATAAAAAATAGGATCGTTGGTTTCGCGAGTAATTAAATTAAGCCAAATTTTGTTGCCTTGTTCATTTATCATGGTTGTTTTTTTGGCCAAAATTTTACTTAATTCCTGGGCATTAATGTCGCCTTCCGCCTGTAATGAATTGAGCAGACGAGTAAATGACTCAATTTTTGCGGCGCGGAAAAGGCGCTCTTTTAAATGACGATCGCACTCTTCAAATAACATATTCCGGGACTGGCCGGTAGCTGCGGAGCTAATCAAAATTTCTGATTCGTAATCACTTAGTTTTATCTTTCCCTGAGTCAAATTTTCACTATTTTCTGTGGTATTTGTATTGTTCGGGGTTGCGGATAAATGAAAACGAGAGGGAACAAGATGCTCGGGAAGCATGTTGAAATATCCTTTGCTGCCAATAATATGATGTTTTTAATAAGGTAGGCCGCGTTGACAATAGCATGGGGTAATTTTAAAATCAAAAAAAATGGAGCCCGCTATGAACAGTATATTTTATTCTGTTATTACCCTGCTATTGCTTACCTGCGGGGTACTTTTGCTAATGCGTAGTGCAAATAAAAACCGTTATGCAGAAGATGTTAACGCACAGCGCCAGCCGGAAATGCTAAGTAAAGAAGAGGGAGAAGATCATTTTTCTGCCCTGATGAATTCGATTACTCCGGTATGGTATTGGCGAGTCAATCACGAATATATTGATTTTATCCACTCCACAGTCAAGAGGATGACAATGGTGGAGCTGAATGAAACGCCCGGGCTCTTTGACGCGCAGCGGCGCTGTAGCGATCTTAACTCTGCGGTTTATAAGTATTATGACAATATTAAAAAGCGCTGCCTCAGCGGGGAGAAAGTCCCGCACGCCGATCTGGATGTGCTTAACTTGCGGCAGTGCTTCAGGGAGTTCAGCCTGGAAGCCTATCCTGCACTTGTCGCACTGGTATGGCCGGAATACCAGCGTCCGTTGATTAAAGAGGACGAGGTGTGAGGCGAGATTTACTTGCCACTCTCATCAGCAGGCCATTAAGGCCGGGTAGGACTACACCCGGCGTAATGTTCAGATCGTTATTTGTCTGATGAGGCCTGCCACAGATTGAGCTTGCCGTCCGCGACATGTTTATCAATCTGTGCCAGTTCTTCGGCGCTGAATGTCAGGTTTGCCAGTGCCTGAACGTTCTCTTCCAACTGCTCAGGTCGGCTGGCACCAATTAATACCGATGTGACCCGGTTATCTTTTAGTAGCCAGCTTAACGCCATTTGCGCCATCGACTGCCCACGTTGTTGGGCCATCTCATTGAGCAAACGCAGACTGTTAAGATTTGCTTCCGTCAGCATATTTTCCGTCAGCCCACGGACTTTTTTCCCTTCACGCTGCATGCGGGAACCATCAGGAATACCGTTGAGGTATTTCCCTGTCAGGAGCCCCTGCGCCAATGGGGTGAAGGCAATACAGCCCATCCCGTTGGATTCCAGCGTATCCAGCAATCCGCTGCTGTCTACCCAGCGGTTAAGCAGGTTGTAGGATGGCTGGTGGATAAGCAGCGGAATTTTCCATTCCCGCAGCAGTTCGGCCATCTTCTGCGTGCGCTCTGGCGAATAAGATGAGATACCGACATACAGTGCTTTGCCACTTTGCACAGCATGGGCCAGCGCGGAAGCGGTCTCTTCCATTGGCGTATTTTCATCAACGCGGTGCGAATAGAAGATATCGACGTAGTCGAGACCCATGCGCTTGAGGCTCTGGTCGAGGCTGGCCAGCAGATACTTGCGTGAGCCGCCAGAACCGTAAGGCCCCGGCCACATGTCGTAACCCGCTTTGGTCGAGATGATCAATTCATCACGATATTGTGCAAAATCCTCGCGCAGCAATCGACCAAAATTCTCTTCAGCACTGCCCGGAGGTGGCCCGTAGTTATTGGCTAAATCAAAATGAGTGATCCCTAAATCAAATGCTTTTCGCAGCAGTGCTCGTTGTGAATCCAGAGCGTGAACGTGTCCAAAACTGTGCCATAAACCCAGCGACAGCGCGGGCAGGCGCAAGCCGCTGCGCCCACAGTAGCGATAGAGCATTTGCTCATAACGTTCAGGATTGGCAAACCAGGCCATGAGATCTCCTTAGTGCAGGTGAATTTCAAAACAACGTTTCTATTCTAGCGGGTTCGTGGTGAATATCCCGTTCACCAGGTCACATTGGGATGAAAAACTGGGCAAAAACAGACCGCTGTGCTTTGCTTAAAAAAACATCACTCAGGAGTGCGACCATGCCGCGTCTGACTGCTAAAGACTTTCCGCAGGAGTTACTCGATTACTATGACTATTACGCCCATGGCAAAATTACGAAACGCGAGTTTCTGAATCTGGCGGCGAAATATGCGGTAGGTGGCATGACGGCACTGGCGCTATTCAATTTGCTGAAACCGAACTATGCCCTGGCAACGCAGGTAGAATTTACCGATCCCGATATTCTGGCAGAATACATTACCTATCCATCGCCTGATGGGCATGGTGATGTGCGAGGTTATCTGGTGAAACCCGCGAAGGTGACGGGGAAGGTTCCGGCGGTGGTAGTGGTACATGAGAATCGTGGGCTGAATCCGTATATTGAGGATGTAGCACGGCGGGTGGCGAAGGCGGGTTATATTGCGCTGGCACCCGATGGATTAAGTTCACTGGGCGGTTATCCCGGCAATGATGATAAAGGCCGGGAATTACAGCAGCAGGTTGATCCCGTTAAGCTGATGAATGATTTTTTTGCCGCTATTGAGTTTATGCAGCGTTATTCGATGGCGACAGGAAAGGTGGGGATCACCGGATTTTGCTACGGTGGTGGTGTGGCGAATGCAGCGGCTGTTGCTTTCCCTGAACTGGCATGTGCGGTGCCCTTTTATGGTCGTCAGGTTCCTGCTTCTGATGTCCCTAAAATTAATGCGCCTTTATTATTACACTATGCAGAACTAGACACACGAATTAATGAAGGCTGGCCCGCTTATGAAGCTGCACTCAAAGTGAATAAGAAAATCTATCAAGCATATATCTATCCCGGTGTTAATCATGGTTTTCATAACGATTCGACACCCCGTTATGATAAAGCAGCTGCTGATTTAGCCTGGGAACGCACTCTTGCCTGGTTTGATAAATATTTGTTATGAAAAACAAAGCATTACTTACAGCTTTAGGTTAATTATCTGAATAATAATGCTACCTAATTTCATTAACATTCATATTGATATGACCAGCAGGGATAATAGATAGACTTAAAAAAGTAAAAAAATAAAGAACGTATTATATCTTCTTCATTGCCTGCCGATAACAAGGGGAAGTATCGCCTGATGGCGAATTCCTCATCAATGGCAAGGAAATTATTATGTATTTGCTGAAAAACTTCACTATTCGTATTGTCATGCTGGCGATACTGGGACTTTTTTGCCTGCTCTGGTCGGGCGTGGGTTTATTCAGTCTTCATGCTTTATCAAAAATATCAGAAGGCAACGATATTGACCGTCATCTTGTCAAACAGATGACGGTACTGAGTCAGGGGAACGATCAGTACTTTCGCTTTGTGACACGCCTGAGCCGTGCTGTGGATGTCAAAATTGGTGGTGAAACGCCTGATTTTGCACCTGCCCAGCAATCGCTGGATAATCTGAGCCAAAAGCTCCAGGAGATGAAAACATTGTCCCCAGGACCGATGGACCCGGAAATTTCAGCAGCAGTGCTGGCCAAGTGGCAAGCTTTGCTGGATAAAGGCGTGATACCGCAAATGCAGCTGGCGCAGCAGGGCTCGCTTACGGCGTTTTCGGAACATGCCAGCACGATTACGCCCGCACTGAGCCGTGAATTTGGTGCCAGCGCTGAGCTGTTTAATACCACCGCCGGAAAGAGACTTGATGCGACGCGTATCATGGTAGACGGTAAAACGTCGATCATTCGGACACTGATTATTACTGCCGTTATCCTCGGGATTGCCCTCCTGTTCTTCACCGATCGTTACCTCGTTACCATGATGGTGAAACCTCTCGGTCGCATTCGCTTGCAGTTCCGCCAGATTGCCCAGGGCGATCTCAGCCATCCAATTGAAGATTTTGGGCGTAACTGCGTGGGCCAACTGGTCCCTTTATTGTGCGCAATGCAGGACAGCCTGCGTGAAGCCGTAAGTACGATTCGTTCAGGCAGTGACAACATCTGGCGAGGCGCTACGGAAATTTCTACCGGCAATAATGATCTCTCTTCCCGTACTGAGGAGCAGGCCGCGGCGCTGGAAGAGACCGCTGCCAGCATGGAGCAACTGACCGCCACGGTAAAACTTAACGCCGAAAATGCGCGTGAGGCCAGCCAACTCGCCGATACGGCGACAGAAACGGCAGGTAAAGGCAGCTCGCTGGTTTCAGAAGTGGTTGAGACGATGGACGGTATTGCCGCCAGCTCTAAACAGATCGCAGAAATTACCTCTGTCATTAATAGCATTGCTTTCCAGACCAACATTCTGGCGCTCAACGCCGCCGTTGAAGCGGCCAGGGCTGGTGAACAGGGACGTGGTTTTGCCGTGGTAGCAGGGGAAGTACGTAATCTCGCCAGCCGTAGCGCCGGTGCGGCAAAAGAGATTGAGACATTAATCGGTGAATCGTCGCGTCGTGTCGAGCAGGGTGCTCGTCTGGTTAAAGAGACGGGATTAACCATGGAAGCGATTCTGCGCGGTGCCACCGAAGTGACCGTTATCATGAAACAAATTGCCTCAGCCTCGGAAGAGCAGAATAAGGGCATCTCGCAGGTTAGTGTTGCGATCACGCAGATGGACAGCGTGACGCAACAGAATGCCGCGTTGGTAGAACAAGTATCCGCTGCGGCAGTGGCGCTGGAACGGCAAACGGAAGAGCTGCAACGCTCGGTGCAACAGTTCCGCCTGTCTGCGAATGATGTGCAATACGCCGCTGCCAATACCGCTTCCCCTTCCGCAGAAAGCAGAACCTCTGCAGCACCTAAAACGGACGAGTGGGTGTCCTTTTAATCTGGCACAAAAAAGTGCGTGATACCTCTGGCCTTTGCTTAAAAAATCGCTATATAATTTGTTATATAGCGATTGGAGGTTATGCATGGACAACCATTTTGGAAAGGGCCTGATGGCCGGATTGAACGCCTCAAGTGCGGACAGTGCTCGTTCAGTGGCGAATTTTTGTTCAGATTATAAACGCGGTTTTGTTCTGGGTTTTTCACATCGAATGTTTGAAAAAACGGGTGACCGACAGCTCAGCGCATGGGAAGCGGGGATCCTGACGCGTCGTTACGGGCTGGATAAAGAGATGGTGATGGATTTCTTCAAAGAGAACCAGTCGAGTACAACAATTCGGTTTTTCATGGCCGGCTATCGGCTCGAAGCTTGATCCAAAAGGGGTATTATCTTGCTTTAATTAATTACACTATTGACCTACGCCTTCGTTTTGTTGCTCCGCCGAAGTATTATAATGCACATAACCATATAAAAAGTGTGGTAATGGCGCGCCGATCGCAATATGCAACATGCGAATGGTGCAAAATAAAAGCCAGGTCTTCGCAACGGAATAACAATAAAATGACTGGAGATAATTCTCTCATCAATTCGAACGGCATCAATCGCCGTGATTTCATGAAGCTTTGTGCAGCACTGGCCGCTACCATGGGGCTCAGTAGCAAAGCCGCCGCAGAAATGGCCGAATCAGTTTCTCGTCCTCAGCGCCCGCCGGTTATCTGGATTGGTGCTCAGGAGTGTACGGGTTGTACTGAATCGCTGCTTCGTGCGACACACCCTACAGTGGAAAACCTCGTTCTGGAGACTATCTCTCTTGAATATCATGAGGTGCTCTCTGCCGCCTTTGGCCACCAGGTCGAAGAGAACAAACATAACGCTCTGGAGAAGTACAAAGGGCAATATGTTCTGGTGGTAGATGGTTCTATACCACTAAAAGATAATGGTATTTATTGCATGGTTGCCGGTGAGCCAATTGTGGATCACATCCGCAGAGCGGCCGAAGGTGCAGCAGCTATCATCGCTATCGGCTCTTGTGCCGCATGGGGTGGTGTGGCTGCCGCTGGCGTGAACCCAACGGGTGCAGTCGGCTTGCAAGAAGTTCTGCCAGGCAAAACCATCATCAACATCCCAGGCTGTCCGCCTAACCCGCATAACTTCCTCGCCACGGTCGCGCATATCATCACTTACGGTAAGCCGCCGAAGCTGGATACCAAAAACCGTCCGACATTCGCCTATGGCCGTTTGATTCACGAACACTGCGAACGTCGCCCGCACTTTGATGCCGGTCGTTTTGCTAAAGAGTTCGGCGATGAAGGCCATCGTGAAGGTTGGTGCCTCTATCATCTGGGCTGTAAAGGGCCAGAAACGTACGGCAACTGCTCAACATTGCAATTCTGCGACGTTGGCGGCGTGTGGCCGGTGGCTATTGGTCATCCTTGCTACGGCTGTAACGAAGAAGGCGTCGGTTTCCATAAAGGCATTCACCAACTCGCCCATGTGGAAAACCAAACCCCGCGTTCAGAGAAGCCTGATGTCAACATGAAAGAAGGCGGCAACATTTCAGCTGGGGCTATTGGGCTGCTTGGCGGCGTAGTAGGACTGGTTGCCGGTGTCAGCGTGATGGCGGTACGTGAACTGGGGCGTCAGCAGAAGAAAGATAACGCTGACTCACGGGGAGAATAACCGTGAACAGACGTAACTTTATTAAAGCAGCCTCCAGCGGGGCATTGCTGTTGGGCGCCGCGCCGTCCATCAGCCATGCGGCTGCAGAAAACCGTCCGCCGATCCCGGGTTCTCTTGGGATGCTTTATGATTCGACGCTGTGCGTAGGCTGCCAGGCCTGCGTCACTAAGTGTCAGGATATCAACTTCCCGGCGCGTAACCCGGAAGGCGAGCAAACCTGGTCGAACAACGACAAATTGTCACCGTACACCAACAACATCATCCAGGTGTGGCGTAGCGGAACAGGCGTTAACAAAGACCAGGAAGAAAATGGTTACGCATACATTAAGAAACAGTGCATGCACTGTGTCGATCCAAACTGCGTCTCCGTTTGCCCGGTCTCCGCGCTGAAGAAAGACCCGAAAACCGGCATCGTCCACTATGACAAAGATGTCTGTACTGGCTGCCGTTACTGCATGGTCGCCTGTCCGTACAACGTCCCTAAATACGACTACAACAACCCATTTGGTGCGCTTCATAAATGTGAACTGTGTAACCAGAAAGGCGTTGAACGTCTGGACAAAGGTGGCTTACCGGGATGTGTTGAAGTGTGTCCTGCCGGTGCAGTGATTTTTGGTACCCGTGAAGAGCTGATGGCTGAGGCGAAAAAACGTCTCGCACTGAAGCCTGGCAGCGAATACCACTATCCGCGTCAGACAGTGAACGCTGGTGATACCTATCTGCATACGGTACCGAAGTACTACCCACACCTGTACGGTGAGAAAGAAGGTGGTGGTACGCAGGTTATGGTGCTGACGGGTGTTCCTTACGAGGATTTGGATCTGCCGAAGCTGGATGATCTTTCAACTGGTGCGCGTTCCGAACATGTTCAACATTCCCTGTACAAGGGCATGATTTTACCCCTGGCTGCGCTGGCGGGCTTAACCGTGCTGGTTCGTCGTAACACGAAAAACGACCATCACGATGGAGGAGACGATCATGAGTCATGATCCTAAACCGCTGGGCGGAAAAATAATCAGCAAACCGGTCATTATTTTTGGGCCGCTTATCGTCCTGTGTATGCTCCTGATCGTGAAACGTCTGGTCTTCGGATTGGGTTCAGTCTCCGATCTGAACGGCGGTTTCCCGTGGGGCGTATGGATCGCATTTGACCTGTTGATTGGTACTGGCTTTGCGTGCGGCGGTTGGGCGCTGGCGTGGGCGGTGTATGTTTTCAACAGAGGACAATACCATCCACTGGTACGTCCGGCGTTGCTGGCAAGCCTGTTTGGTTACTCGCTGGGTGGTTTGTCGATCACCATTGACGTCGGTCGTTACTGGAACCTGCCGTACTTCTACATTCCGGGTCACTTCAACGTGAACTCGGTACTGTTCGAAACGGCGGTCTGTATGACCATCTATATCGGCATCATGGCGCTGGAATTTGCTCCAGCTCTGTTTGAACGTCTTGGGTGGAAAGTTTCTCTCAAGCGTTTGAATAAAGTGATGTTCTTTGTTATTGCCCTCGGCGCGCTGCTGCCAACCATGCACCAGTCATCAATGGGTTCATTGATGATTTCTGCGGGTTATAAGGTGCATCCGCTCTGGCAAGCTTATGAAATGTTGCCGCTTTTCTCGGTATTAACTGCCTTTATAATGGGCTTCTCGATAGTCATTTTTGAAGGCTCACTGGTACAAGCGGGTCTGAAAGGTAACGGTCCGGACGAGAAAAGTCTGTTCATTAAGCTGACGAATACCATCAGCGTGCTGCTGGCGATTTTCGTGGTCCTGCGCTTTGGCGAGTTGATCTACCGCGACAAGCTGTCGTATGCGTTTGCAGGCGATCTTTACTCCGTGATGTTCTGGATTGAAGTCGTGCTGATGGTCTTCCCGCTGGTGGTGCTGCGCGTCACTAAGCTGCGCAATGACTCGCGCATGCTGTATCTGTCTGCGCTGAGCGCATTGCTGGGTTGTGCGACATGGCGTCTGTCCTACTCGCTGGTGGCGTTCAATCCTGGTGGTGGCTACCACTACTTCCCGACCTGGGAAGAGCTGTTGATTTCTATTGGTTTTGTGGCTATTGAGATTTGTGCATACATCGTACTCATTCGTCTACTGCCGATACTTCCTCCTTTAAAACAAAACGATCAAAATCGTCATGAGGCGAGCAAAGCATGAGCCAGAGAATTACTATTGATCCGGTAACCCGTATTGAGGGTCATTTACGCATCGACTGCGAAATCGAAAATGGCGTGGTATCTAAAGCATGGGCTTCCGGTACCATGTGGCGCGGCATGGAAGAGATCGTGAAAAACCGCGATCCGCGCGATGCCTGGATGATTGTGCAGCGTATTTGTGGTGTTTGCACCACGACTCACGCTATCTCTTCCGTTCGTGCAGCTGAAAGCGCGCTGAATATTGATGTTCCGGTAAATGCACAGTATATCCGTAACATCATTCTGGCCGCGCACACCACGCATGACCATATTGTTCACTTCTATCAGCTGTCTGCGCTGGACTGGGTGGATATCACTTCTGCGCTGAAAGCCGATCCAGCGAAAGCATCTGCCATGCTGAACGGCGTGTCCTCCTGGCACCTGAACAGCGCAGAAGAGTTCACCAAGGTTCAGAACAAGATCAAAGACCTTGTTGCCAGCGGTCAGTTAGGTATTTTTGCCAACGGTTGCTGGGGTCACCCGGCAATGCAGCTGCCGCCGGAAGTGAACCTGATTGCGGTCGCCCACTACCTGCAGGCGCTGGAATGCCAGCGTGATGCCAACCGCGTTGTGGCGCTGTTGGGCGGTAAAACGCCACACATCCAGAACCTGGCGGTAGGTGGGGTCGCTAACCCGATTAACCTCGACGGTCTTGGCGTGCTGAACCTTGAACGCCTGATGTACATCAAGTCTTTCATTGATAAGCTGAGCGACTTCGTTGAGCAGGTTTACAAGGTAGATACCGCGGTTATTGCTGCATTCTATCCTGAGTGGCTGGAACGTGGTCAGGGCGCGGTTAACTATCTGAGTGCGCCGGAATTCCCGACTGACGGTAAAAACGGCAGCTTCCTGTTCCCGGGTGGTTACATTACTAATGAAGATCTGTCGACCTATCGTCCGATCACCTCTCACTCCGATGAGTATCTTATCAAAGGGATTCAGGAGAGTGCGAAACACGCGTGGTACAAAGACGAAGCGCCGCAGGCTCCGTGGGAAGGCACAACGGTTCCTGATTACACCGGTTGGTCAGATGACGGCAAGTACTCCTGGGTTAAAGCGCCGACCTTCTACGGGAAAACGGTTGAAGTGGGTCCGCTGGCTAACATGCTGTGTAAACTGGCGGCCAAACGCGAGTCTACCCATGCCAAGCTGAATGAAATCATCGCGATTTACACCAAGCTGACCGGTAAAACTATCGAAGTGTCGCAGCTGCACTCTACGCTGGGTCGTATTATTGGCCGTACCGTTCACTGCTGTGAACTGCAGAACGTTCTGCAGGATCAGTACAACGCGCTGATCGTGAACATCGGTAAAGGCGACCACACCACCTTCGTGAAACCGGATATCCCGGCAACGGGCGAATTCAAAGGTGTCGGTTTCCTTGAAGCGCCGCGCGGTATGCTGTCTCACTGGATGGTGATTAAAGATGGCATTATCAGCAACTACCAGGCGGTTGTACCGTCAACCTGGAACTCTGGCCCACGTAACTTTAATGATGAAGTGGGACCGTATGAGCGCTCGCTGGTAGGAACGCCGATTGCCGATCCAAACAAACCGCTGGAAGTGGTTCGTACCATTCACTCCTTCGACCCTTGTATGTCATGTGCGGTGCATGTGGTGGACGTTGACGGGAACGAAGTGGTCTCAGTTAAGGTTCTGTAATGCGGATATTAGTCTTAGGGGTCGGCAATATTTTGCTGACCGACGAAGCCATCGGGGTGCGTATCGTTGAGGCATTAGAGCAACGGTACATCCTGCCAGACTTTGTTGATGTTCTGGACGGTGGTACGGCTGGGATGGAGCTTCTCGGCGATATGGCGAACAGAGATCATCTAATCATTGCTGACGCCATTGTGTCGAAGAAAAACACGCCAGGAACGATGATGGTTCTGCGGGATGAAGAGATCCCGGCGCTGTTTACCAACAAAATCTCACCGCACCAGCTTGGCCTGGCCGACGTTTTGTCGGCCCTGCGTTTCACTGGCGAGTTTCCGAAAAAGCTGACGTTAGTCGGCGTTATTCCGGAATCGCTGGAGCCGCATATCGGGCTAACGCCAACGGTCGAAGCGATGATTGAACCTGCGCTTGAGCAGGTTCTTGCCGCGCTGCGCGAGTCTGGCGTTGAAGCTATTCCACGGGAGAAGGCACATGTCTGAGGAGTTCTTAGGCTTTCAGACAGCCCCGAAGCAGCAAATTCAGGCCGCGTTTGAAGAGGTTGCCCGGCGTTCGATGCACGATCTTTCTTTCCTGCATCCGAATATGCCGGTATATGTCTCTGATTTTACGCTGTTTGAAGGACAGTGGACGGGGTGTGTTATCACACCCTGGATGCTCAGCGCGCTGATTTTCCCCGGGCCGGATCAGGTCTGGCCGGTGCGTAAAGTCAGCGAAAAAATCGGGTTGCGTCTGCCGTATGGCGAAATGACCTTTACCGTGGGTGAACTGGAGGGTGTATCGCAATACCTCTCCTGTTCGCTGATGTCGCCGCTTTCGCACAGCATGTCTGCGCAAGAAGGTGTGCGCCTGACTGACGATTGCGCACGAATGCTGTTATCGCTGCCGGTAAGCGATCCAAATGCGCCGCAGCTCAACCGCCGCGCGCTGCTGCTGGGTCGTCGGAACTGCGAAAATGCATGAGCTGTCCCTTTGTCAGAGCGCGGTTGAGATTGTTCAACAGCAGGCAGAGCAGCACGGTGTCAAACGTGTAACCGGCGTTTGGCTGGAAATCGGGGCGCTCTCCTGCGTTGAAGAGAGCGCCGTGCGTTTCAGTTTCGACATCGTCTGTCAGGGGACGCTGGCCCAGGGTTGTGAGCTGCATATTGATTACAAACCCGCCCAGGCGTGGTGCTGGGATTGCAGTCAGGTCGTAGAGATCACCCAGCATGATGCGCAGTGTCCTCTCTGTCAGGGCGATCGTCTGCGGGTAGATGCTGGCGATTCACTGAAAGTGAAAAGTATTGAAGTCGAATAGCCCATAGGTTGCTATGGGGCGGAGTCAGATATGTGTATTGGAGTCCCTGGTCAGGTTCTGGCCGTTGGTGAAGATATTCACCAGCTTGCGCAGGTTGAAGTGTGCGGCATCAAGCGTGATGTCAATATTGCCCTGATATGTGAAGGCGAGCCTGCCGAACTGGTCGGGCAATGGGTGCTGGTGCACGTAGGGTTCGCCATGAGCATCATTGATGAAGATGAAGCTAAATTCACATTGGATGCACTTCGCCGCATGGAGTATGACGTCACCAGCGCTTGATTTTATGCCGGATGGCGGCGCAAACGCCTTATCCGGCCTACGGCATGACATCTTTGTAGGCCTGATAAGACGCCCCGGCGTCGCCATCAGGCATTTTAGCCCTGACGCTTATCTTCGGTATGGGTATCGAAGTCGCTGGCATCATGGCGTTCATGAAGCTGCTCATTCAGCGGTCCGTTAGTGCGGTTTACAATACGGCCCCGCTTAACTGCCGGACGCGCCGCAATCTCCTTTGCCCAGCGCTGCACGTGCTTGTAGCTTCCAGCATCAAGGAACTCTGCCACATCATAGACGTTCCCCAATACCACGTTGCCAAACCACGGCCAGACCGCCATATCGGCAATGGTGTATTCATCTCCGGCGACAAACTGATGCTGTGCTAACTGTTTATCCAACACGTCGAGTAAGCGTTTGGCTTCCATGGTGAAGCGGTTGATCGCGTACTCAATCTTCACTGGCGCATAGTTGTAGAAGTGGCCAAAGCCACCGCCAAGGAATGGGGCTGCGCCTTGTAGCCAGAATAACCAGTTCAGCGTTTCAGTACGTTTTGCCAAATCCTGCGGCAAGAAATAACCATATTTTTCCGCCAGATAGAGTAGGATTGCGCCAGATTCGAATACGCGAACCGGTGGGTTTTGCGAGTGATCGCGTAGCGCCGGGATCTTCGAGTTCGGATTCACCTCCACAAAGCCGCTGGAAAACTGATCGCCATCGCCGATGCGGATGATCCAGGCATCGTATTCCGCGCCCTTCACGCCCTGCGCCAGCAGCTCCTCCAGCATAATTGTCACTTTCTGCCCGTTTGGCGTACCCAACGAATAGAGCTGCAGCGGATGCTTGCCAACTGGCAGTGTTTTCTCGTGTGTAGCGCCGGAAACAGGGCGATTGATATTGGCGAATGCGCCGCCGTTCGATTTTTCCCACGTCCAGACTTTCGCGGGCTGATAGGTATTGTCTGACATAGTGACCTGCCTTCTGAGTGGTTGTTTGATGCAGTGTAGCAGCCAGGTAGAACTCAATTTAACAGATTGGGACTTTATGCCGTTTTGTGCTGAAAGGGGAAGATAAATCTAACCCGTTCATTGTACCTGGCCCGTACTCCATGAAGAGGAAATCAATGTTGGACGGAAATTGCTACCGTATTCACCATCAAAAATTGGCGGTGAATAAGCAGTAATAATGAAAAAGGGTGTTCCAGGAGTAAGCGGTTATCAGGGCCCGGCGGGTGGGTGGGGCGCGGTAAAAGCCGTCACTGCTTCGTTGTTTTCGCAAAAGGCTGTCGCCCGCGACATTATCGCGATGTTTAAAATGAACCAGGTGAAAGGGTTCGACTGTCCGGGCTGTGCGTGGCCGGACCCAGGCCATCGGGCACCGATGGAGCTGTGCGAAAACGGCGTTAAGGCAGTCACCTGGGAGACAACCCGCAAGAAAGCGTCACCGGAATTTTTCAGCCGTCATCCGGTTTCTACGCTATGGCACTACAGCGATTATGAACTGGAAAATATCGGTCGTTTGACGCATCCAATGAAATACGATGCAGCGTCAGACACCTGGCAGGCGGTGGATTGGGATATCGCCTTCCATGAGATCGGCGAGCGTCTGCGCAGCTATGAGTCAGCCCAGCAGGTTGAGTTTTACACCTCCGGCAGAACGTCAAATGAGGCGGCGTTCCTGTATCAGCTGTTTGCCCGCGAATATGGCAGCAGTAACTTTCCTGATTGCTCCAACATGTGCCACGGACCGACCAGCGCAGGGCTGACGCCAGCCATTGGCCTTGGAAAAGGAACCGTTGAACTTGAGGACTTTGACCACTGCGATCTGGTGATTTGTATCGGGCATAACCCAGGCACTAACCATCCGCGCATGCTGACCACCTTACGCGACGTTGCCAAACGCGGGGCTAAAATTATCTCCATTAATCCGCTGAACGAAAGGGGGCTTGAGCGCTTTAGCTTCCCGCAAAGCGCGAAAGAGATGTTCACCGGTCAGGCAACGGAGCTAAGCAACGACTACTACCAGGTAAAAATGGGCGGTGACGCCTCGCTGCTCAAAGGCATCATGAAGGCGCTGATCGAAATGGACGAAGCGCGGATCTTACTGGATCAGCAGCCGACGCTCGATCATGCGTTTATCGAAGAGCATACCGCAGGATATGCCGCGCTGTATGATGACTTACGCCAGCGTAGCTGGGCGGAGCTGGAACAGGACTCGGGATTGACGCGCAGTCAGATGGAAGATCTGGCGCACAGCTACAGTAAATCCCGCGCCACGATTGTTTGTTACGGTCTGGGCATCACCCAGCATAAAAACGGCACTGAGAACGTCCAGCAACTGGTAAACCTGCTGCTGCTGAAAGGCAATATAGGTAAGCCTGGGGCGGGGATCTGCCCGTTGCGCGGTCATTCTAATGTGCAGGGCGATCGTTCTGTGGGGATCAACGAAGCGGCGTCCGAAGATTTCCTGCAACGCCTTGAGACGTATTTTTCTATCCGTGTTCCGCGCAAACATGGCCGTTCCAGCGTGGAGAGTATTCGGGCCATCGAGCGGGGCGATGCAAAAGCGCTCATCTGCATGGGCGGCAATCTGGCGGTGGCGATGCCCCAGCCGCAGCGTACCTTTGCGGCGATGAAAAATCTGGATCTGCAGGTCCATGTGGCGACCAAACTGAACAGATCGCACCTGCTGCTGGCAAAACACAACTATCTACTCCCTGCGTTGGGGAGAACCGAGCGCGATGTGCAGGCGACGGGCATTCAGTCGGTGACCGTCGAAGACTCGATGTCGATGGTTCACGCGTCCTGCGGGGCACTGAAACCGGCCTCCCGCTGGCTAAAATCAGAGCCCGCGATTGTGGCGGGCATAGCACGCGCCACGTTGCCTCTTTCGCCGATCAACTGGGAAGCGTTAACCGGGGACTACGCGTTGATCCGTGACGCCATTGAAGCCGTGATCCCGGCGTTCCACGATTACAACGCACGTATTGCCGAGCCGGGCGGATTTCGTATGGATACCCCTGCATCGCGCCGTGAATGGCGAACGGAGAATGGCAAAGCCAACTTTATCGTCAGCCATCAGCGGGCGGTAGAGCGGGAGAACCAGCCTGCTGCTGCGCTTGTGCTGGCGACGCTACGCAGCCACGATCAGTACAACACCACGATTTATGGTATGAACGATCGCTATCGTGGCATTACCGGCCGTCGGGATGTGGTGTTTTTAAGCGCTGAAGAAGCGATGAGCCGCGGTCTGAGCCAGGGTGATGTGGTCAACGTTCAGGCGCTGGACGACAACGGTCAGCCCTGCGCGGATCGCATCATGTACGGCTTAACGGTGGTGATTTACAACATGGCGGCTGGCTCAATTGGCGCGTATTTGCCGGAAGCGAATGTCCTGCTGTCGCTGGATGCGGTAGATACACAAAGTTTGACTCCGGCCTATAAAAGCGTACCGGTCACCCTGACCAAAGCGTAGTTCCTGCTGTGAATTTTTCGCCTCTGAGCGCCAGCCGCTGCGTTGAGGTGTATGATGATGTCGACCTCTGTCCGGTTAGTGTCGCAGAGCAGGCAACCAGAGCGAAAAATTCACGCCAACCTGCTCAGGCTGTATTGTTTTGAGGTAAGGTGCATGAGCAAAGGAACGACCAGTCAGGATGCCCCATTCGGGACATTATTGGGCTACGCCCCAGGTGGCGTAGCAATCTACTCTTCAGATTACAGCTCCCTCGACCCACGGGACTACGACGATGATGCGGCATTTCGCAGCTATATCGACGACGAATACATGGGCCACAAATGGCAGTGCGTAGAGTTCGCACGCCGCTTTCTCTTCCTTAACTATGGCGTGGTCTTCACCGATGTAGGCATGGCCTGGGAGATCTTCTCCTTACGCTTCCTGCGTGAAGTGGTGAATGACAATATCCTGCCGTTACAGGCATTTCCCAATGGTTCGCCCCGCGCGCCGGTAGCAGGCGCGTTGCTTATCTGGCAAAAAGGCGGCGAATTTAAAGATACCGGGCATGTGGCGGTCGTTACCCAGTTGCTGGAAAACAAAATCCGTATTGCCGAACAGAACGTGCTTCATACGCCGCTGCCTCCCGGACAGCAGTGGACCCGCGAGCTGGAGATGGTGGTTGAAAACGGTTGCTACACCCTGCGGGATACCTTTGACGACACCACCATCCTTGGCTGGATGATCCAGACCGAGGATACTCGTTACAGCCTGCCGCAGCCGGAGATCGCTAATGACTCGCTGAAAATTGGCGGCGCGCGACTGGAAGATTACGGGCAGTTTGACGGTAAATGGCTGGATGAACAGGATCCGCTGCAAAAAGCCTACGTGCTGGCGAATGGGCATGTGATTAATCAGGATCCGCATCAGTACTTTACCATTACCGAGAGTGCCGAGCAGGAGCTGATCAAAGCCACCAACGAGCTGCACCTGATGTATCTGCACGCGACCGACAAGGTGCTGAAAGACGACAACTTGCTGGCGCTGTTCGATATCCCGAAAATCCTCTGGCCGCGTCTGCGCCTTTCCTGGCAGCGTCGTCGGCATCATATGATTACGGGTCGTATGGATTTCTGTATGGATGAACGTGGACTGAAGGTGTATGAGTACAACGCCGATTCCGCCTCGTGCCATACCGAAGCTGGCTTGATTCTCGAAAGATGGGCCGAGCGTGGCTACACAGGGCAGGGACACAACCCGGCTGAAGGGTTGATCAACGAACTGGCGGGTGCCTGGAAGCACAGCCGCGCACGTCCGTTTGTCCACATCATGCAGGATAAGGATATCGAAGAAAACTACCACGCGCAGTTTATGCAGCAGGCGCTGCGTCAGGCCGGGTTTGACAGCAAAATTCTGCGTGGCCTCGATGAGCTACGCTGGGATGACGCCGGTCAACTGATTGACGGTGACGGTCGCCTGGTGAACTGCGTCTGGAAAACCTGGGCGTGGGAAACCGCGATTGAGCAGGTGCGAGAGGTCAGCGAAACGGAGTACGCCGCGGTGCCAATTCGTACCGGGCATACCAATCAGGAAGTACGTTTAATCGACGTGCTGTTGCGCCCGGAAGTGCTGGTCTTCGAACCTCTGTGGACGGTGATCCCTGGCAACAAAGCGATATTGCCGATCCTCTGGCAGCTTTTCCCGCATCACCGCTATCTGCTTGATACCGATTTCACTGTTAATGAAGAGTTGGCGCAAACCGGTTATGCGGTGAAACCTATTGCAGGACGTTGTGGCAGCAACATCGATCTGGTGAGTCATCAGGAAGAGCTACTGGATAAAACCAGCGGTAAGTTTGCTGAGCAGAAGAACATTTATCAGCAGCTTTGGTGTCTGCCGAAGGTTGCCGGTAAATATATTCAGGTTTGTACGTTCACCGTAGGTGGTAACTACGGCGGGACCTGCCTGCGCGGTGATGAGTCGCTAGTGATTAAAAAAGAGAGCGATATCGAGCCGTTGATTGTGGTGCAGGAAGCGTAATCTTTCTGCGTGCTCAGGAATGAGGTGCGAAAAGCCGAAGTATATCTTCGGCTTTTTTTTTATTTATAGTTTAATTGATTTCGATTATATTTTAATAAATGATGTGGTCTATATATATAATTATAGATATTCCCCTTATTAATACTTGCATAATAAAAATACATTTATTCAGTGAATGCATTTAACATTATTTAATTCCTGTTGTTTGTATTAGATAAAGAGCTTCTTGATCTCTCTTTTAAATAAATAATACTGATGTATTATTTTGTTGAACAGTGATATTGATCATGTTTTCTATTAGAGAATATATCGGATTACATCGCCACACTAATTATAATCATTAATTGTCATTAACAGTCATTGTTGACTGCCCACAGAAATGACGTTGTATGAAACTCGTTGAGCGATTGGAAAATGCTCCGTCAGGAAATGCAAAATATCGGCAGGAATCGCCGGTCTGAGAGGGATGTATGGGTGACAGTTTTCAGAATGAAGTGCCGACGGCACGCGTTAATATCAAGTTAGATTTACATACCGGAGGCGTTCAGAAAAAGGTTGAATTGCCGTTAAAACTTTTGACCGTGGGTGATTTCAGTAATGGTAGAGAACAACGACCTCTATCGGAACGCGAAAAGGTTGATATTAATAAGAATAATTTCAACGATGTGTTAGCTAAGTTCTCACCAGTCGTTAATCTGAGTGTTAAAAATACGTTAGCTGGTGATGGTAGAAAAGACGATATTAATCTTACCTTTAAAAATATCCACGATTTTGAACCCGAGCAGGTAGCCAGGAATATCCCACAATTACGCGTTCTGTTAGCTATGCGTAACTTACTTCGTGACCTGAAATCTAACTTACTCGATAACGCTGCTTTTCGTCGCGAGCTGGAAACCATCCTTAAGGATCCAGCCCTGAGTCAGGAACTGCGTGATGAACTGGCAACCATGATGCCAGAAGAGATTTAACGCTATACAGGGTTTCCTCCGCTTAATTGGCAGGAATAGTAAAGGATCATAAAAGGAATATGTTGATGTCTGTTCAGGAACATACCTCTTCAGTCGCGGCCACTACGACCAGTGAACGCAGCGTTTATCAATCCCTCTTTGACAAAATTAATCTTTCCCCGGTTTCGGCATTAAAAAATGTTGATGCGTGGCAGAGTGATGAAGCGCTTTCTGATGCCGCTCCGGCTGAACGCGTGACCGCCGCTATTCAGGTTCTGGTCTCATGTCTGGCGGATGCCGCACAGCCAGTAGAGCGCCTGGATAAAACGCTGCTTGATGAACAAATTGCTCGCCTTGATAAGCAGATTAGCGATCAGGTAAATGAAGTCATGCATCATGCTGAGTTTCAGAAGCAAGAATCGCTCTGGCGCGGTTTACATTCGATGATCACCGGCATCGATTTTCGTCGAAATGTCCGGGTAGAAATGATGGATATCAGCAAGGATGCGTTACGTGATGATTTTGACGACGCGCCGGAACTTATCCAGAGCGGGTTATACCGCCATGTTTATATTGAAGAATATGATCAGCCAGGCGGCGAACCCATTGCGGCAATGATTTCAGCATACGAATTTGATAACAGCCCGCAGGATATTGCACTGCTGCGCAATATTTCTGGCGTCTCGGCAGCCTGTCATATGCCGTTTATTGGTGCCGTGGGGCCGAACTTCTTCCTGAAAGAAAATATGGAAGACGTCGCGGCCATAAAAGATATCAATGATTATTTCGAACGAGCTGAATACATCAAGTGGAAAGCATTTCGTGATAGCGATGATTCACGCTACATCGGGCTGACTATGCCGCGTGTGCTGGGTCGCCTGCCGTACGGCCCTGATACGGTGCCGGTACGCAGTTTTAACTATGTTGAAGAAGTTAAGGGGCCGGATCACGAAAAATATCTGTGGACCAGCGCCTCTTTCTCTTTCGCTGTCAACATGGTGAAAAGTTTTATCAAGAATGGCTGGTGCGTCCAGATCCGTGGGCCGCAGGCGGGCGGCGCAGTTAAAGATTTGCCTATCCATTTGTACGATCTGGGTACGGGTAATCAGGTGAAGATTCCATCTGAGGTGATGATTCCGGAAACCCGCGAGTTTGAATTCGCTAACCTCGGCTTTATTCCGCTTTCATATTATAAGAATCGTGATTACGCCTGCTTCTTCTCTGCTAACTCGGCTCAAAAACCTGCGCAGTTTGATACTCCGGAAGCGACGGCTAACAGCCGGATTAACTCACGTCTGCCGTATATCTTCCTGCTTTCTCGCATCGCTCACTACCTGAAAATCTTGCAGCGGGAAAATATTGGCACGACCAAAGATCGCCGTCTGCTTGAGCTTGAACTTAACAACTGGCTGCGCAGTCTGGTAACCGAAATGACCGATCCTGGCGACGACTTGCAGGCATCACACCCGCTGCGTGATGGGCGTGTCGTGGTGGAGGATATTGAGGATAACCCCGGTTTCTTCCGTGTACGCCTGTATGCCATTCCGCATTTCCAGGTTGAAGGTATGGACGTCAGTCTGTCGTTAGTTTCACAAATGCCGAAGTCGAAATCTTAACGACGCAGCGCACAGGAGGTGCGATGAAGATCTATCGTCCGTTATGGAGCGAGGGGGCCTTTCTGGCTCCCCAGCAGTTTCAGCAACAGACACGTTGGGATGCTTATGTCGCTGACGTTGTTGCTCACATGTCACTTTCATCACCGTGGGGCGTCATCAGTGCGGAGTTTGATGAAAGTGCGCTAACGGTTTCCCGTTTGAATCCCGTTAATCTGGTGGTGCGCTTTCCTGACGGTACGTTAGTGGATACAGGTATTTCAGATAACCTGCCTCCGGCGTGTGATTTATCGCATCTTACTGGTTACAGCAGCGTTGATATCGTGCTGGCGTTGCCGCTGCTTTCAGCTAATGGCGGCAATCTTTCATCAGGCAACGGCGTTAGCCGTCCGTGTCGCTGGCAGCAGGAATGGCTACCAGTGCAGGATCTCGCAGGCCAGGAACGGACTGATATGGCGGTATTGCGGCATGCTATTACCCTCCGGTATGCCCATGACGATAACAGCGCTTATCTGACCTGTCCGGTAGCTTGCCTTATTCGTAATGCTCAGGGGCAATGGGAGCTGGGACGCGATTTTTTACCACCCTCGCTTTCACTCTCAGCGAGCCCCTCATTAATCAATTCGCTCGGTGATTTAGTACACCGTATCCAGGCGCGTTGCCGTCGCCTGATGGCCTTGCGCCGTGAAAGTAACGAACGAATGGCGGATTTTGCGGTAGCAGACGTTTCATTGTTTTGGCTGCTAAATGCACTTAATAGCTCGGAGCCTGTTCTGAAAGAAATGCTGCAAAATCCGGGCCGTCACCCCGAACTTTTGTGGCGTGAGTTGGCGCGGTTAGCCGGCAGCCTGCTGACCTTTTCATTAGACAATGATGTCAGTGTTGTACCTCCATACCAGCACGCAAATCCGCAGCAGGTATTCCCGCCACTGTTTGCACTGCTGGTGGAACTACTGGAAGCCAGCCTGCCATCTCGCGTTGTCGCGATTGAACTGACGCAGGAGCGACAGTTCTGGTATGGCGCTCTGTCGGATGCCCGACTGCGTGAAGGCGCTGATTTTTATCTGTCCGTTCGTTCGGCTCTTCCAGCGCATGTCCTCCTGACGCAGTTTCCACAGCTGTGTAAAGCAGGGAGTCGGGCTGATGTGTCGGATGTCGTCAATGTGGCACTTAGCGGCATTCCATTAAAACCGCTGACGCATGTACCCGCAGTCATCCCACTACGACTGGAAAATCAATATTTTGCTCTTGAGATTAATCATCCAACCGCCCAGTCCATGCTGGACGCCGGTAATTGCGCTTTCTATGTGCCGGGAACGTTGGGAGAGATTCAACTTGAGCTATTTGCAGTATTAAGGGATTGAAATAAATGAATAAGGATATTGATCAGGTGTTCTGGCCTACCTGGCTTGCTGTAAGCCAATTACGCGATGGGTCGGAAGTCGACGATGGGGCTGCTTTCTATCGCCGGGCCTGCCAATGGATTGATTCTGCACGTGAGGCCTTACGTGACATGGGATACAGCGAACACAGCGTTGAGCACATGCTCTATACGCAATGTGCATTACTGGATGAAAGCGTGTTGAACCGCAACCGCCAGGATAGCGGTTATATCACCTGGCTTGCGACACCTTTACAGGCTCGCTATTTCAACACCACCAATGCCGGGGAAGAACTTTGGGAGCGCATCCGTACCGTACTGCGCGAGCCCGTTCCTGATACCGCCGTATTAACCTGCTTTTATCGCGCAATCACGCTCGGTTTTGTTGGGCGTTATCGTAAGCAAGGAGACGAGCGTCGTGAAGATGTTCTTGAAGCGCTGACGACTCAGGCAATGCCTTTTAAGTTAAAGCACGATGCGCCAGTCATCATGCGGGCTTCCGGATTCTCTGGCGGTAAGCGCCGCTGGTGGCTGGCATGGCTTGTCGGCGCACTGGCGTTGGGTGCTTTATGGCTCACATTTTCTCATGTCTTACAAGGGCAGATTGCTCAGCTTATCGGGCAGGGTTAAGACATGGCTCAGTTGCGAGGGAGCGTGAACTATGTACTGGCGACCGTGCTGGCTTTATTGCTGGTCTGGGGATTCAGTCCGTTAAGTATGGGTGTTCGCAGTGGTCTTACCGTCTTTATTTTACTGCTTTCCATTCCAGGGATCGTTTATGGCTGGCGTCAATATGGTCGGTTGACGTCTGCTCATTCTGCTCATGACGTTCCGCTCCCTCCAGAGAGTTTCAGTGGACCTGTTGTGCTGGTATGTGGCGATACTGCTCCTTTGTTTGCCGGACGTGGCGATTCCTGCGAGAGTTCACAGGGCTGGTATTTATCTGTTCAATCCCCAGAGCATTACAGTGCTCTGGTTCGTCAGATAGCTGTGCAGCGTCCGGGGCTTCTTATGCGCGTTTCCGTGATGCTGGCATTGATCCCGGAACGGCATAATGATGAAGACGCGCTCAAGCACATGCTGCTCAGTTGGCGGCGGGTGGTGACCCAGAGTCGGCGTTGGTTATCAGGTATACCGCCGTTTTGGCTGTGTTGTTGGCTGAATTCGCCTCAATGCAATGAGACTGTGCGTTGGTTTATTCGCACCCCTCAGGATACTGAAGTGCAGTCGGCTACAGGATTAGATGATTTTGTTCCTTTCTCATCGCAAGAGCACTCGGCTCGCCATTCTCATCTTACACATGCAGTGTGGTTAGATACTTTACTCGGCTGGCTGAAGAAGGTGCAAGGCGATACGGAGCGCCACGCTCCGCCTCTTTTTTCTGCTTTACGGGTTGTGTGTTTCACCTCATTAGCGGTCTGCGAAAATAATCTGTGGCAACGGCATATCACAGCGCAAACAACACTTTCCCCTGCGACGTCAGCAGTTTCCGAGCTGCTGCCTTTTCCTGATTTAGCACTGCCTTTTTTATCCCGCCGCCGGGCGCTGACAGCATTTCAACGAACGGTGGGTATAAGTGGTCTGCTATGCGGTATTTTTGTCGGACTGGCGATGGCATGCAGCTTTATCAAGAACCAGCATCTCATCAGGATCACAAACGATCATCTGACGCTATACCGCCATCTTAGCGGCAATCCTGTCGAGCCAAAGATTCAGGCTCAGGATCAACTTCGTCGGGATGCGCAGCGGCTTGATCGCTGGTATCAGCGCGGCGAACCCCTTTCTCTTTCAATGGGATTGTACCAGGGGATGAGATTGATCCCACCTTTGCAGGCCGCAATCAGCGACTGGTTGCCACCTGAAAAACCAAAAGCGACCTCCCCGCAAACCGTGCGTCTTGACAGCATGTCGCTGTTTGATACGGGCAAATGGGCGCTAAAAGCGGGTTCAACAAGAGTGCTCATTCGAGCTTTGGTCAATATCAAAGCCAGGCCCGGTTGGCTGATAGTCATCGCCGGGCATACCGATGATGTGGGTGACGATAAATCTAATCAGCAGCTCTCTCTCAAACGTGCGGAATCTGTTCGCGACTGGATGCGTGATACCGGTGACGTCGCAGAGAGTTGCTTTGCCGTTCAGGGTTACGGTGAATCACATCCCTACAAAACCAACGATACGCTGGAGGGTCGGGCTGCCAACCGCCGTGTAGAGATCAGTCTGGTTCCGCAGGTTGATGCCTGTCGGGTGCCGGGCATGAGGGAACCGTCACCGCAAGATGGTGACGCATTAGCGAAGTAAAAATGGAGAAAGAGTTATGGCAATTCCAGTCTACCTTTGGCTGAAAGATGACGGCGGTGCGGATATTAAAGGCTCTGTTGACGTGAAAGACCGTGTGGGCAGTATCGAAGTAGTGGCTCAGGAACATAACCTGTACATCCCTACCGATAACAACACCGGTAAGTTGACCGGGACGCGCATCCATACCCCATTCCTTTTCACTAAGGAAATCGATGCCTCCAGCCCGTATCTGTACAAGGCTGTAACGACCGGTCAGACCCTGCGCCAGGCAGAGTTCAAATGGTATCGCATTAATGATGCGGGTCAGGAAGTGGAATACTTCAACACCACTCTGCACAACGTGAAAGTGGTGAAAGTAAATCCTGTGATGTACGACATCAAGGATCCGGCTAAAGAGAAGCACAACCACCTGGAACAGATAGAACTGCGCTACGAGAAAATCGTCTGGACGTATAAGGATGGCAACATTATCCATTCTGACGCCTGGAACGAGCGTACCACCGCGTAATGCACTAACGGATGAGGATTTCCTCATCCGTTTTTTTATGCCCTCTGCTGAGCGTCCGGAGTGGGGGGTTAAGCAGAGAGTATCAACGTCACTTATTACCTTATGGGCATTGGATTACGGCCACGGGCGGTAGCGTGCCTGAATACAGGGAGTCAGGAACCAAATGGAACACCAGTCAGCAGTGTTATTACGTCGTCTCAATCCCTACTGTGCTCAGGCGCTTGAAGCGGCTGCATCGTTATGCCAGACGCGCGCGCATGCAGAAATCACGCCTGAACACTGGCTACTGAAGTTGCTTGAGCAGGGGGAGGGCGATATTACCGTCATCGCTCGTCGCTATGAATGGGATATCGACAATCTCTGGCAGTCGCTGCTGGCGCATCTGGATGTTCAGCCTCGTTCCGTGAAAAGCCGCCCACAGTTGTCTGATGCGCTTCTTTCTTTAATGCAACAAGCGTGGCTATGCGCCGCAACGGATGAAAATTCGCAGATACGGGGTGTGCATCTGCTGATGGCACTGGTAGGCAAACCTTCACTACTGAAGTGTGATGGCCTGTGGCCTCTTCTGAGCGCCGGACATACTCAACTGGAACGACTCCTGCCGCTATTAAATGTCCAGTCGGATGAGCGGCCCGAAAGACAGCAGGAGGCCGCTCTGGCACAGGTTTCTCCTGATGATGAATCGCGTCCTGGCCTGGCTCAGTCGACGTTGTCGTCAGCATTACAAGGCGTGCTCGATAAATTTACGCAGGACGTCACCGCGAAAGCGCGTGCCGGCGATATCGACCCGGTATTTGGTCGCGATAATGAAATTCGTCAAATGGTGGATGTGCTGTCCCGTCGGCGAAAAAACAATCCCATTCTGGTCGGGGAACCCGGCGTCGGCAAGACCGCTCTGGTGGAGGGGCTGGCGCTGCGTATTGCGGAAGGTAACGTGCCGGATAGCCTGAAAGCGGTGACGTTACGCACGCTGGATCTTGGGCTGCTTCAAGCGGGGGCTGGGGTGAAAGGAGAGTTTGAACAGCGTTTAAAAAATATCATTGATGCCGTTCAGCAATGGCCAACCCCCGTTCTGCTCTTTATTGATGAAGCACATACCATCATTGGGGCTGGTAATCAGACGGGAGGCGCTGACGCAGCCAACCTGCTAAAACCCGCTTTGGCCAGAGGTGAACTACGAACCATCGCGGCGACCACATGGAGCGAATATAAACAGTATTTTGAGCGTGATGCTGCGCTGGAGCGGCGTTTTCAGATGGTGAAAGTGGATGAGCCAGATGATGACACTGCTTGTTTGATGCTGCGCGGTCTGAAATCACGCTATGCGGAACACCATGGCGTTCACATCACCGACGACGCGGTTAAAACCGCTGTTACGCTCTCTCGCCGCTACCTTACCGGGCGGCAGTTGCCGGACAAAGCCGTCGACCTGCTGGACACCGCAGGTGCAAGAGTACGTATCAGCCTTGATACCGTTCCGGAACCACTGACGCGTTTGAGGTCGGAGATCACCGCGCTTGAAATCGAAAAGCAGGCGTTGCTTGCAGATCTCGCGCTAGGAAATGGTCAGCATGGTGAAAGGCTGGCGAGCATTGAACAGCAAGAAAATCGTCTGCTTGTCGAGCTGGATGAACGCGAAACCCAGTATGGCCAGGAATTAGCGCTCACTGAGCAACTGCTGGCCAGCCGCCGTGATATTTCCCGTCAGGCGGAGACGGTTGAATTGCAGCAGCTTAGTGTGCTTCAGCAGGGTCATCCTTTACTGTTTCCGGATGTAGACGCGCGCACTGTCGCAACGGTGATCGCCGACTGGACTGGTGTACCATTATCTTCATTAATGAAGGACTCCCAGACAGACTTGCTGACGCTTGAAACTCAGATGGGAAAACGCGTTGTCGGGCAGGATTATGCGCTGAATGCCATCGCGCAACGACTGCGCGCATCAAAAACGGGTCTTACGCCGGAAAACGGCCCGCAGGGTGTGTTTCTGCTTACCGGACCAAGCGGTACCGGGAAAACGGAGACGGCGCTGGCGCTGGCCGAGATTCTGTTTGGCGGTGAAAAATCGCTGATCACCATTAATCTGTCTGAATATCAGGAGCCGCACACCGTGAGCCAGCTCAAGGGCTCGCCTCCGGGATACGTGGGTTATGGTCAGGGAGGGATCCTGACCGAAGCCGTGCGAAAGCGCCCCTATAGCGTGGTACTGCTGGATGAAGTCGAAAAAGCGCATCGCGACGTCATGAACCTGTTTTATCAGGTATTTGACCGTGGTTTCATGCGCGATGGCGAAGGCCGTGAAATTGATTTTCGCAATACCGTTATTTTGATGACCTCCAATCTTGGCGGCGATGCCGTGATGCAGCTGCTGGAAGAACAGCCGGAAGCGGCAGAGCCCGATCTGCATGAACTACTGCGCCCGCTTTTGCGCGACCATTTTCAGCCGGCGCTGCTGGCACGTTTCCAGACCATTATCTATCACCCGCTCAGTGAACCAGCGCTGCGCACCATTGTACAAATGAAGCTGGATCAGGTTAGCCAGCGATTGCAGCGCCACTACGGTATCACCACGACGATATCCGAGAACCTTTTTGATGCCCTGACCGCCGCTTGCCTGCTACCGGATACGGGGGCGAGGAATATCGACAGTCTGCTGAACCAACAAATCTTGCCAGTGCTCAGTCAGCAGTTGTTAACATATCTTTCCCGGCAGCAAAAGCCACACTCTCTGATCCTTAGCTGGGATGAGTTGAAGGGCATCATGATGGAGTTTGAGAGTGCCAAATAATATTAAAGAAGGTGGTCTCAGAACGCTTACATCTGGAGAGATTGAACTGGCAAAGTCTGTATTTGGTTCTGCTCTCCAGTATCATAAAGTGTGGATCCACAGGAGCAGTTATTTGCCTTTTAATTTACAGGATTCGAATACGGCGATGACGCCTGATGGTGAGATTTACTTTCGTGAACTGTATCGGGAAGATTTTTCTCAGGCATTACCCTATTCGCAACATTTATTTATCCATGAAATGAGCCATGTCTGGCAGCGAGAAAATGGCATGAACGTTATTTGTCGAGGTCTGGTGAGTTGGTTAGTCAGTTATCGATATAAATTGGATGGACGACTTCTAAGCGAGTACCCCATGGAGCAGCAGGCTCAAATTATCGCGGATAGCTTTATTCTAAAAAAGAGTGGATATAGAACGTGGCTGGATATGCGGTTCAATCATAATATAACTTTAGATGGGGATATTCATGAAAATGTAATCAGAGAATCGTATAGAAATACTCTTCGAGGATTTCCCTGGTGATGAAAGGTAGATTATTTTGTTGTTTCAGTCTGTTGAGTTACAGTCTGTTATTTCTCACCGGATGTCCAGGATATGGGGATGTGTTACTTCTTGATAAGGAAGCGGTGGTTAGCATGGTTGGGGAAAATGTCTGTTTCTGGGTGAATGATTCTGCGAAACATAAACCCAGTATCATTTCTATTACTCAACGAGGATCTGAATTCGGAAGGGAAAAATTCACTATAGATCCACCATTGATATTGATTGACGAGAAATGGTGTATTACTCCTAATTTTTATACTTTTCCAGATAAGGGGCAGTTTATCGTTTCCTATAGTATACCAAATGATAGTTTAGATGACCGACCGCAGCGCGTGGTTAGTGGTGTGGAAGTCTCTAATGGGAATGTCCACAATTTTCATCTTACCGATATGGAAATCATACGACCATATTCTGAGATGGATAGGTAAAACACTTCAAGTATGTATAAATCATAATGACTTCACTGTGTATGGACCTCGTTATGAAAATGCCATTAGATAAGCATTGTGAGGGCTTCTTTGGTAAAAAGAGCTAAGAAGTTAATTAATGCAACTTTGCTGAGTTACAGTCTGTTATTTCTCACCGGGTGCCCTGGATATGGTGACAGATCATTTACCGATGAGGAAGCCACAGTTAGCGTGGTTGGGGAAAATATCTGCTTCTGGGTGAAGGACTCTGAAGAGTACAAACCAGGTATCATTACGGTTACTCGTAGAGGTGCTGAATTTGCTGATGAGAAATTTATGCCAAATCCACCGCTTATTCTTCTTAATAATAAATGGTGCATAACACCCGATTTTTATACTTTTCCTGCTAGTGGCCAGTTTGTAGTTACGTACACGTTAGAGATTCCTTATTCAAGTGATAGACCCCGAAGTGTTGTTAGTGGGGTGGAGATTTCTAATGGTCGTATTTATAACATCCATCTTACCGATATGGAAATAGCCAGGCCTTATTCTGCGATGGATAAGTGATTTTTTAAATCGGGAAATAAAGTGCGTTGAACGGAGTTAATCTTATGGATAAGTCTCATCAGACGGTAGCAACTACGCTTAATCGATATAGTTTATCTATTCCTTCTTGCTCTTCTGTATTGGATGTAGAGGATTTCAGTGGTTCTGAAGGGCTGAGCCGGAATTATTACTATGGTATTTTGTTTACCAGTACAGATAAAGATATTCAGGTAAATCAATTTGTGCGTCAGGTAGCAACATTGACGATGAATGCTGGCAAGCTGGCATCTATGACGACGCAGAAAATCGTCCATGGTGTGATAACTGATTTTCAGCGGGTATCTGGTTCTGCCGATGAATCAAGATATCAAATTATCGTCGAGCCTTATCTCTCCCTGCTGGATAAACAGTTCCGCACGCACCGTTTCTTCATAAACAAATCGGTCCCGGAAGTGGTGAGTGAAATCCTGCAGGAGCACGCCCTGCATGGCTGGGAGTATGAATTCACGCTGACTCAGACTTATCCGAAGCGTGAACAGATAAATCAGTACCAGGAGAGCGACTTGGCGTTTATTGAGCGTCTGCTGGCGGAAGTGGGGATATTTTACTTCTTCACGCTGCAGCCGGACACCCGGACGGAAGTGGTGCATTTTGCAGACCAGCAGAGCGCCTATGAGTTTGATAAACGGCTGGCGCTGAACAGCCCGTCAGGAATGAGCGACAGCGGGGCGGACTCCGTCTGGGGACTGAACATCCTGCACCAGGTGGCACCGGCGGGGGTGACGGCAAAAGACTATAACCACCGCGAAGCGCAGAAGGTGCTGCAGTCGGCGAGGGCGGATATCACCGGCGGCGAAGGCGAGGAAATGCGCTATGGCGAGGTGTATCACTACAAACCGCGCCATCTTGAAACCGGGGATGCATTCGATCCGGAGCCGGAGACCGGGAACTTCTGGGCGCGACTGGACCACGAGCGTTTTCTGGCGGAGCAGACGCTGATAACGGGTTTCAGCACGGATGCGGGGTTACGTCCGGGGCAGGTGCTGACGATAACGGACAATAGCATACCGTCGACGCTGCCGGACGTGCTGCAGCAGCCGGTGGTGGTCATCCGGGCCGGGTTCAGCGGCAGCAGGAAGGATGCGCTGAGGGTGACGCTGGCGGCGGTGCCGTACAGTGAGACGCAGTGCTGGCGTCCGGCGCTGAAGGCGAGACCGAAGGTCAGCGGCACGCTGACGGCGCGGGTCAGCAGCCCGAAAAGCGGGGATATCTACGCGCATCAGACGGCGGAGGGACTGTACCGGGTGAAGTTTGATGCAGACCAGGACAGCAAACAGCAGGGTTACGAGAGCATGCTGCTGCGCCTGGCCAGACCCTACGGCGGCGATACCTACGGGATTCACTTCCCGCTGATACAGGGCACAGAAGTGGCGGTGGCGTTCCATGAAGGGGACCCGGACCGGCCCTATATCGCCCATGCGCTGCACGACTCCCGGCATCCGGACCACGTGACACAGGCAAACCACACCCGCAACGTCATCCGCACGCCCGCGAATAATAAGCTGCGCATGGAGGATAAACGGGGCGAGGAGCACATCAAGCTCAGCACCGAGTACGGCGGGAAGACGCAGCTGAACCTGGGGCATAACGTGGATGCACAGCGTGCGCTGCGGGGAGAGGGGGCGGAGCTACGTACAGACGACTGGGTGGCGGTACGCGGCGGTAAAGGGGTTTTAATTAGTGCCTATAACCAGCCGCAAGCTCAGGGAGAGATGCTGGATATGCGTGCTGCAATAGCTGAGTTGCAAAATGCACTCGAGCTGGTTACTGCTTTAGCGAGCAGCGCCAAAGTATCCGGTTCACTTGATGCCGATATTGCTTCACAGCAAGAATTGACGAAAACGCTGGCGCAATTAAAAGGGGCGGGTTTGTTACTGAATGCTCCTGCTGGTATAGGTGCGGCTACACCCAAAAATATTCAGTTAACAGCAGGTCATTCTTTAACGGTCACAACGAGTGAAAATGCAGATCTTACGTTGTTTAAACGTCTGACAGTTGCTGCTGGCGAGGCAATCAGTCTGTTTGCCCAAAAAATGGGGATGAAAATTTTTGCCGCCAGAGGAATGATCGATATTCAGGCACAAACTGATGGCATGCGATTGCAGTCAGATAAAACGATGAACATTAATAGCGTTAATGGTGACATTGTTTTAAATGCTCAACAGGGAATTACGCTTACCAGTACAGGTGGGGCATATATAAAAATCAAAGATGGATCCATCGAGCTTGGCGCACCGGGGAGTCTTAAGCTAAAAAGTCCTGATATCCAGTGGGGCGGAGTAGGTATCCTGGAAAAAGCGCTTAAGCCGATGACTGTTTCTGACCCGCAATATAAATACCCTATGAATGGTTCTTTTCAGATCGTTGATAAAGGGGATGGTAAGCCTAAACCGTACATTAAATATCGTATTGAAACTGAAAGTGGTGAAACTATTCGTGGTGTGACTGATGAGAATGGATATACCCAATCTCATTACGGCCTTGAACCTCAGACTATGAAGTTATTCTTTGAATAAAACCAGGTTGGTATCATGAGCGATACATCCATATTACCCGTAGCAGAGAATCAATTAAGTAAAAAAGAAAATAACACCGTACAGATATCACATGAATCATGTGATATCTATTATTGTACCGGAGAGCAGGAGCTATTGTTTTTAACTACTGATGCGGCAAAAGTACTTGATGAGCATGCCAGTGAAATAATGACGGCAGTTGATGAATTTCATCAGGCTAACGAGGAATACTCTAAAGCTGTTGAGGAATTTGGCGTTTTAAATTCAAAAATAGAGGAAAGTGCCGCTCTTACTGACAAAGGGAGTAATGTCACTCATAAAGAAGCTGATTTGAGTGAGAAAAGAGATGCTTTACAAAAGATTATGGGAAAATTTTCGTCTGAGGGGGCAGGTTATGAGGATGTTGTTGAACTCATCCCCATCTCTCGAAAAAATGGTGGCGCTGGCGCAAAGAAACGCTATTCTTTTGCAAAGAAAGGATATGTTGATAATTTGGGGGCGGGAGTCAGACATAAAGTAAAGTTTAAACAATCTGATGCGGATAATATCCTAAAAAGAGAAAATGGTAATATAACAGGGATTTCAGTTTCTAAATTAAAAAAACAAATTAAAGATCTGGAGTTTGAAAATAAAGGCATAAATCTTTTTGATCCAATCGATAAAAAGCTAATAGATGAGACGTTAACGGACTGGGCAGATAGCTGGAATAACAGTCTGGTTTCGCATAAAGAAATTGGTCAGTTTATCGATTTTTCAGCTGGCGCACAGTTTATGCGCTGCTCGTCTAATTTGGCGGCTTCAGCGGAATGGGATCCAGCAACCGGCGAGTTGGCTATCAAAGGTGAGTTCAAGGCCACGCTTTCTCTGGCTTCTGGCATTGTTGAAACGACATTTTATCTTCCGGATCGTATTGGCTGGAGCCTGACATTTCAACCTGAAAATCGAACTGAACCATTAAAAATGGGAATGCTCAGAGTCTATCTGAAAACCTCACTGATTGGCTTTGTGGGAGCCTCTGCCCAGGCAGAAGCGCAGTTGCAGATTACCACCTATGGCGGTAAGCAAATGATTATGGGTAACAGCGCCGGGCGTCTACCGAGATTTAGCGAACGGCATGTGAGCGGTGCAACCTTCCATAAGGCCAGAGAGGAAAACGAAGATGGCGCCAAAGTGAGCGCAGAAGCGTTTGGCGGCGCGCGCGCAGAACTAAAGCTCGCAGGTGGAGTACAGTGGTTGCAGCCGCCGGAACTTACCGTACGCCAGGGCAAGACCGGAGACGATGCCAAAGAAGCTAACGAGTTCGCCGATTTTTGTACCTTTACTGAAAGCCTGGTAGGAATGGCTGGCGCCGGAATTGGCGGTACTTTTCAGTGTGATTTTGTTAACGGTAAGTTTTGTTTCAAAATAGCCGCCAGCCTCTGTGTCGGGATTGGGGCAAAAGGCAGTTTTGAAGCAGAAGTCGATTTTGACAAATTTTATGAATTTTCAAAATGGCTCATTTATCAGCTTTATGGATTAGACTACGCCTTTTTCGAAATAGTGGCACAGAAAGCTTTTGAAGCATTTACCCAAGTTAGTGTTTTGTTGCTTTCGGATATGGAAGATTCAATAGCTAAGGGGCTAAAGAGTTCACAAGAAACGTTAAATACAATAAATGAAAAATATACTAACCTGGTAGAAAATATTGAATCCGTCTTTGATGAGTCTGAAAGAAGAAATCAGTTAGCAGCAAATATTATTAAGAGCCCCGATTTACTTCTGATGCGTACCCCTGAGGCCAAAGGAATATTACTCTACCTGCTTACCCGCCATGGTGCCGCAGATCATGTTGATTTTGATAATCGCGGTGATTATCTCATCGATATTTATCCAGAGCGCAAGCAGGCGATTATTGTTGTGTTGCAATCCATTCAGACGCAGCGGGAGTGGTTCCAGATATTTAGCCGATTTAATGCCAGTGGAAGTGACATGGCAGAGGGTAACTCTGCCTTGAAATATATGGAGGCGCAAAATTCAATGAACGCGGTAAGGCGTTTTCTCCAGGAAGGTTTCGATAAAGTCAGTGAAATGGATCTTATCTATAAAAGATTAAGAACGACGCCTGCCTGGGGATATGCCCTGACGATGAACAATACCACTGCGTATCGCTTAACGACGGCGGATAACCCCTTTTATCCGCGTATGGGAGCATTTTCACCGCTGTCTGGCACAAATTCTGAGGAATGGTCATGAAGATAAAATACCCGTTATTACTCCTGAGTCTGGCTGTCAGCGCGATGGCTGGCTGCGATCAAAAAGCTGCCTCAGTCACACCCTTGCACAGTGCGGAAGACCAGGCCCGACTGCAGGAATTTGTGGCGCAGATAAAGTCAGAGCAGGTATTTGTGGAAGGAGGTGAATATCTGATGGGGGATTTTGGCGAAGAGTATGGCGTGGAAAGACTGCAGTACGACGGGCGTAAAGACAGCAAACCATTACACAGGGTGGAGTTAAGCAGCTATTCGCTGAGTAAATTTAAAGCCAGCAACCAGCAGTACCAGTTTTATCTGGCCTGGAATGGTCTGAAGGACCGGGAGGTTAAGGGGCGTATCACCCGGCAGAAGTGGAACGAGATGGGACAAATCCCGGATGCACCTGCGCATGTGGACTGGCACGAAGCGGAGCAGTACTGCGCGTGGCTGGGAGAGGTGACGGGTCTGCCGTTCTCGCTACCGACGGAGGCGCAGTGGGAATACGCGGCGCGTAGCCGGGGTAAATATGTGGTGGCGCCCACCGATGACGGCACGATACGTATAGAAAACCGCAAGGGCATCAACATTGCCACTGAGCTGGATGCCGAAGAGTATGCCAAAAAGGCAGGCCTGATCCTCAAGTGGCTATCCCCGCTTCCACGTGATTTCCGTCCCCCCAATCCGCTGGGGATTTACGACATGGCCGGAAACGGCTGGGAGTGGATGAAGGACTGGTATGACCCGGAATACTACAGCCATTCGCCGGTAAAAGACCCGCAGGGCCCGGAGCAGCCGGTATTCAAAGACCCGGACGGGTACTACACGCGGGTGCTGCGCAGCCAGGACTTCTCAGGGCCGGGGCGCGGACTGACCATGGTGCGCTATAAAGCGGACCCTGAAAGCAGACCATATCTGCCAACCGACAAAACCGTGCGCTGCGCCGTTAACCACCCGAGTCCGGTGAAGTGAGGTCTGTGATAATGAAAAACGACAGGTTGTGGCTGTGCGCCATTGCGATAGTCGCAGCAGCTGGCTGCGACCCCGCCTCAGTCAAACCCCTGCACAGTGCGGAAGACCAGGCCCGGCTGCAGGAGTTTGTGGCGCAGATAAAGTCAGAGCAGGTATTTGTGGAAGGCGGTGAATACCTGATGGGGGATTTTGGCGAAGAATATGGCGTGGAAAAACTGCAGTACGACGGGCATAAAGACAGCAAGCCTTTGCACAGGGTGGAGTTAAGCAGCTATTCGCTGAGTAAGTTTAAAACCAGCAACCAGCAGTACCAGTTTTATCTGGCCTGGAATGGCCTGAAGGGCCGGGAGGTCAAGGGGCGTTTGAGCGGGAGGGACTGGAATGACAGGAGACGGATCCCGGATACGCCAGCCCGCGTGGACTGGAACGAAGCGGAGCGGTACTGTGCGTGGCTGGGAGGGGTAACGGGCCTGCCGTTCTCGCTGCCGACGGAGGCGCAGTGGGAATACGCGGCGCGTAGCCGGGGTAAATATGTGGTGGCGCCCACCGATGACGGCACGATACGTATAGAAAACCGCAAGGGCATCAATATTGCCACTGAGCTGGATACTGAAGAGTATGCCAAAAAGACAGGCTCAACCCTCAAGTGGCTATCCCCCCTTCCACGTGATTTTCGTCCCCCCAATCCGCTGGGGATTTACGACATGGCCGGAAACGGCTGGGAATGGATGAAGGACTGGTATGACCCGGAATACTACAGCCATTCGCCGGTAAAAGACCCGCAGGGCCCGGAGCAGCCGGTATTTAAAGACCCGGACGGGTACTACACGCGGGTGCTGCGCAGCCAGGACTACTCAGGGCCGGGGCGCGGGCTGACCATGGTGCGCTATAAAGCGGACCCTGAAAGCAGATCATACCGGCCAAGCGACAAAGCCGTGCGCTGTGCAGTGAACCACCCGAGTCCGGTGAAGTGATAATTTATTAATTTATGCATCTGAATAATCAGGGAAAAGATTATGAGCGGTTCAAACACGCCAGCAGCAGATCATCAAACGAGTAAGGTTGAGTCAAATGTAAAAATTGTGATTGTCAAATCTTGTCAATGCTATTTCAGGATTGACAAATTACAATTGATTTTTATTGATGAAGCGGATGCCAGCGTGTTTGAAGTTGCTATGAGTAAACTGAGCGACCTGGTAAATAAACAACATATTGCAAAAAATAAATACTCTCAGGCTATTGAAAAATATGGTGTGCAGTTAAAGGATACTGCCAATAAGGACAGGTTGCCCGAACTGGAAAATGAAATATCAAAGGCTGAAGGTGAGCTACAAACGGCAACTAAAAATCTACAGCAGGAGTTGGGGGATTTCAATGAACAAAGTGGGTATAAACCTATAGTTGAGCTAATACCCATTGAAGATATTAAGAAGCGAGCTTTTGGTCGATTTTATTCATATGTTAAAGAAGAAGACTATAAGAAGTTTGAAACAAAATTCACAGTGATTTCCGTGGATGATTTTAGTGGTGATAATATTTTCACCAAAGATAAAGATAATAATATTATTGGTATCGATATAAAATCTTTATCAGAGAAGTTGAAAACAGCCAAGGAGAAGATTAAACAAATGATGGATCGCACAATGACTGTCGGTGCAAACATCAAATTTGAGAAGACATTAACAGAATGGGCCGAGGTATGGAACGATAAAAAGTATAAGCACACGGGTGAATATATTGATGTTTCTGCGGGTGCTCAATTTATGCGTTTGACAGCGAATGCCTCCACGCTTAATAGCTGGGACCCTGATACCGGACAAGTGAAAATAAAAGGTGAGGCTCAAGCTGAATTAACCGTTTTCTCTGGAAAAGTAAACTCCACACTTTTTGTTCCCGACCGGACCGGCTGGCCGCTTAAATTTATGATTAATGATAAGGAAGAAGCCAATATTGGTGTCCTGAGGGCAAAAATAGAAGGGCAATTGACCGGGTATGTTGGCGCATCAGCCAAGATAGAAGCCAATCTGCAGTTTGTGACATACAATCAAAAACAGTTGCTAATGGGAAATCGCACCAAAAGTTCGACATTTGTTGAACGAAAAGAAGGCGTAAAAGTTAAGGGCAATAAAGGCAAAGCAAAAAAAGGACTGGAAGTAAAAGCGGAAGCCTTTGGTGGTGCTAAAGTTGGCGCCAGTTTAGGTGGAACATTACAGTGGCTGAAACCCTTTACTTCACTGGTGGCGGAAATCCCGGCCATGTTAAAAAAATTAGGTCTTGAACCAGACTTAATGCTTGACGCCTCGGCAATGGATAAATTAATTCAACTGCAAAATCAAAAAGAAAAGAATAAAAAGAAAGAAGAGCATTTAGGTGATTTCCAGGATTTTGGTTCGCTTAAAGTCGGTGGCGAGGTTCAATTAGGCGCTGGGGCCAGCGGTGAGTTTAGGGTTCGTTTTGTTAAAGGAAGATTCAGGTTCCATATACATGGCAGTTTGTGTTTGGGCCCCGGCGCGAAGGGACTTGTGGAGGGTGAGATTACTCCTGAACTGTTTATGGAGTTCGCAGTATGGGTTATCTATCAACTCTATGGTATGGACTATAAGCACTGGGTGATTATTGAGGAAGAAGCATTTAAGGCTTTGGGATATATTTTGTTGATGGACCAGGAGAAAAAATACCAAGAGTATTATGATGAAGTAGTTGCTGATTTTAAAGATGTTTTAGTGGATTTCACTAATTTTATTAAATCAACATTTACAGAAATTATGACGGCAAGAGACCAGTCGGCAAAACGCAATAAATTTGCGCTTAAAATTAATAGCAACCCTGGCAATGTATATCTTTATTCGCCTGAGGCAAAAGGTGCTGCCCTGTATCTCCTGACCTTAGACGGCGCCTACGATCGTATTGATATCAATAACCAAGGGGATGGTTTTATTCCGGATACCAACCATGAACGAAAAAAAGCGGTATTGTTTATTTTGTCCAGTATTCAGACCAAACGGGAGTGGAAAAAGGTGTTGACGCGTATTACTGCAACGGGAATGGTGTATCCCGGTAATGAGGATGCGATTGTAAAAATGGCGCAAAAGAATATCCGGATATTCTTGCAGACGGGCATTGATAGTGATGACGAGCTGGATAATATCATCGACAAACTAGAACTGCGAGATTTCGATGAACTGGTGTCGCGTTTAAAGGAGAAACCAACCTACGGTTATTCTTTTTCGCCAAATTGCAGCAAACAATACAAATTACATTGTGATGATAATCCATTTTATAGGTCACTGTGTCATTTTGTGCCGGTTGATCCTCAGTATCAGCAAAAATGGGAGAGTAACGATTAATGGAAAAAAAACGAATTTATAAATATAGTCTGGCGTTGTTGCTATTGCTGAGCGGTTGCGATAAACCGGAACCGGCGGCGCAGAATAACGCTGAATTAGCGCAATATCTGCAACGCATCACCGGCGATCTGGTGTTTATTCCGGGTGGTACGTTCTGGATGGGGGATTTTTGCTCCCGCACGCACGGTGAGGGGGCGCGCTGTTCGTCGGAAAAAGATACCAAACCCCTGCATGAAGTGACGCTGAGCAGCTATTCCATCGGTCGTTTCAAGGTGACCCATGAGGATTACGCCTTTTACCTGAAAATGGCGGGATTACCTGCCCAGCAGTTTGATAACAAATGGTTGAATAAAATGCTGGCAGATATGACCCATTTTAAAAACAGTCCGGCGGTGGTGTCATGGACTGAGGCCGATAATTACTGCCGCTGGCTGAAAAAGAAGACGGGGTTGGCGTTTTCCCTGCCGACGGAAGCGCAGTGGGAGTACGCGGCGCGTGGCCGGGGCCAGTATATTCTGGTGGCAACGGATGACGACGACTGGCGTGAAGATGAGAAAACCGGT